>CAIUQQ010000136.1 GCA_903901345.1 uncultured Bacteroidota bacterium
ACACATCCACATTGTAAACAATATTTGGCAACGACAGCCAGCGTGCCGAATCTGAATAATCAATGGAATTATATTTAGATTCAGCCAATCTTAAAGAGATTGAAGAAGCCTTTAAATTAGGGTTTTTGAATGGTTTAACTACCACTCCAACTTTTATGCAACGTGAAGGTATTACCGACATAGATGGTATGATTGTAAAACTGTCGAAAATTGTTCCAGTACTTCAAATTGAAGCATTGGGAGATACTGCAGAAGATATTTTAAAAGAAGCACAACGCCAATTAGACTTAGGTTTAGATATTAAAAAAACTGTTTTCAAAATTCCTGTTTCATTAGAAGGTGTTCGTGCTTGCCGCATGTTACGCAATGAAGGAATGTTAGTAAATGTGCATTTGGTTTATACCTTACAACAAGCTTATATGGCTATGCAAGCTGGCGCAACTTACGTTTGTCCATTAGTAGGTCGTTTGCAAGACCAAGGGCATGATGCTTTAGATTTAGTAGCACAAATTATTGATGCCGTTGATCATTATGGTTATGATACTAAAGTAATGTTCTCATCGGTAAGAACGATGGAGCATATTAGAAATGCACTAAACTTAGGCGTTCACACCATTACTGTTCCTTTAAAAATAATGAAACAGTTAACTGAAAATCATTTTACAACTGTTGGAACTGACCAATTTATTCAAGATACGCGCTTAATGACCGTAAAAGTTAAAGAGGCTTTGAATGGTGTAAATCCTATTGTTTCTGCTGATACTAATTTAGCTGAAGCCATTGTAAAAATGACTGAATATGGTTTTGGTGCTATTACTATTACTAATGCTGACGGAAGTTTAAAAGGTGTTTTCACTGATGGTGATTTGCGTAGAAAACTAATTTCAGATGGTAGAGATGTTTTAAACAAAACAATGGGCGATTTTACTTACAATCAATCAATCGCTATAGAGTCTGATGCTTTGTTAAATGCAGCTGCAGGTTTATTTAAATCTACAAAAGTAGATACCATTTTAGTAACTGAAAATGGTAAACCAATTGGTATGTTAGATATTCAAGATTTAGAAGCATAATGCTAGATTAATAACACTAAAAAGGCGTTTGTTTTAATTAACAAACGCCTTTTTTGTTGCATACATTATCGTTTTTTTTATTTTAAAAAATAGCAGCAATACTTAAGTCGTGTTTGTTAATTTTGTGTTTTACTTTGAATCCTCATTATCAATTTTATATTAGTCATTTTATTGGCGAGTTCCGTAGGAACGAAATATTTATAACAACGGGTTTTAACCCGTTGAAAAAAATTAAGATAACCAACGAAAACCCTAAAATATTTGCGCAAAGCTACCAGCTTTGCGCAAATATTTTAGGGTTTTCGTTGGGATTGTTCTTGTATTATACCCCGAATTCCATTCGGGGCTATTCATATTAAACCCCTTCGGGGTTTTTCTTTTAAAGATAATCGCTCGCATCTAAATCGTGTAAGTTTTTTTAGGCGTAATAATTTAAAAACAATAACAATATTTTACATCCTTTATATTTCATCTATTAAAATTAATAAATTAATGGAGTTTAATTAAGTAAATAACATTTCGACAGACTCAGTGTCCGTTATATCGAAAGTTATCAGTGTAACTGTTTTTTCATAAATCAAAAATCACATTTCACAAATCAAAAATTTACCAAGCTTGTTCACCTATTAAAGGCACAAATTTGAAATTTTCTAACGTTATTTCCTCAAAAGTATTTGCCGATGTTTTGATAATGCTGTGCATTTTTTGAATTTTACTATCGCCAATTGGAATAATTAAAATTCCACCCACTTTCAATTGATTGATTAATGAATCGGGTAAAACTGGCGCTCCAGCCGTAACAATAATTTTATCGTAAGGAGCTGCTTCAATATATCCTTTACTGCCATCACCCAAAATGCAAGTTGCTTTATAACCAAATTTTGAAATGCGTGCATGTGCTTTTTTAAACAATTCTTCTTGCCTTTCAATGGTAAATAAATTTACTCCCAATTCTAATAAAATAATTGATTGATAAGCAGAACCAGTTCCAACTTCTAATACTTTATCGCCAGGTTCTATTTGTAAAAGTTGCGTTTGGTAAGCTACAGTATAAGGCTGACTAATGGTTTGACCCGCATCTATTTTAAAAGCTTTGTCTTGGTAAGCATGTGTTCTAAATTCCGATTGAATAAAGAAATGACGAGGAATTTTTAACATGGCTGCTAATACCTTTTCGTCCACTATTCCTTTGGTTCGCAGTTCTTGTATTAATCGCTTTCGGGCGCCTCTATCTTTATAAGTATCTTCCATTATTGCTTTGCAAAATAAGGAAGCAAATGATAAAGGCATTTACTTATTTTTAAATAAAAACATTTGGAGTGTGAACATTTCAAACTACTATACACAAATTGCGTAATTTGCATAAAGTGTTCAATTTAGAGGTTTAAAACAATGTCGCTGTTTACAGTTTGAAGTTCAAAAAAAAATTATAACTGCCATTTGCCCTTAGTTTTGTTTTTGGTTTAAATAATCAAATTATAAACTTAATCAGTTAAACAATGATTCAAATTGGCATAGCCGGAGCTAACGAACTTAGTAAAAAACATATTGAAAAGATTTTAGAAATAAAAGATTTTAGATTGGTAGGTTTTTACGACCATGATGAGCAAAGTAGCGAATACATTAGCAATACTTTTGGTCTTAAAAAATTTGATTCCTATGCTGATTTATTAGCAAACACACAGGCCATTGATATACTTTCACCAGTTGGTACGCATTATAAATATGCACTAAAAGCCATTGAAAGTTGCCGACACGTATTTGTAGATAAAGTACTGAGCGAAAATTTAGATGAAGCCAAAGAATTAGCAAATCTTGCTTACGAAGCAAATATTCAATTACATGTGAGTAGGTATGAAAGATTTCACCCTAATTTTCAATTACTAAAAAAACTTTTAAATAATCCTTTATATATTGAGTCTTCTAAATTTGACCAGCATGTAATTAATCTTTCACCCGAAGATTTAGTTTTTGATTTATTGTTAAATGAATTAGAATTAGTTTTGAATATAGTAAAAGCTAATGTGTTAAAAGTTAGAACAACTGCTGCTTGCATGCACAGTGACACTGTTGATTTTATAAATGTTCGTTTAGAGTTTGACAATGGTTGTGTATATAATATGGTAGGTGGAAGTTTTAAATCGGAGCAACGAAATAAAATCAGATTTTTCCAGAAAAATAAAACTTACGGATTTGATTTAACAAATTTCAGAATTTCATTGCTTAATTCAAGCGATGAAATAAATGAAGTACAAGAGGAACAAATTTTAAGAAATTCTGGAAAAAACACCAACGAAATGATCAAACGTGAGTTGGAACATTTTGCTCAAAATATAACGCACCAATCATTGCGATTACGCACCTATTACGATAATTATCAAGCCATAGAAGTAGCTCATAGAATAATAGCAGATTTACAAAAACACAAGCGTTAGTTAGGGTTTTAAGCAACTTATTAGTATAAAATTTTGACAATGATATTAATTTAGTAAAATTAGCTTTTCACTTTAGGCTTTTTAAGGTTTTATAGTACATTTGCCCATATATGTTTAATTTCCAAAAACATCATTTTTTATCATTGTTATTGCTGCTAGCAATGGCTTGTTCCGTTGAAAAATCAACCATTCCTTCATATATTTACGTGAAAGAATTTAAATTAAATACCAATTTATTAACTCAAGGTGATACTACACAAGATATTGTAGATGTTTGGCTATTTCAAAACAATGAATTTAAAGGTTCATTTGGTTTGCCAACTTATATTCCAATAACTGAAAAAGACAAGCATAATATTAAATTAAGGGCAGGCGTTAAGCGAAGCGGACAAGATGACCAACGTTTACAATACCCAATGTTTACAGATTATGACACCATTTTACCTTTAAATAATTTAGGCAGTGATACCATTTCTCCTGTTGTTTCTTATTTGCCAAATTGTAAGTTTCCATTATTACAAGATTTTGATGGAAATTCGAGTTTTTTTACCATTTATAATCCCAAAAAAGGAGATAGTATTGCAAAGATAAATGACCTAGATGCATGGAAAATAAATAACAATAGCGCAAAATTTATTTTGGCAGATTCTACTTATCAATTATTCTACAATTCTAAAGAATTAAGTAATTTGCCTGCTAATGCAATTTCATTATACTTAGAAGTAGATTATAAATGCAATGATCAATTTTTTATAGGTTTGTTTGTTACTCCACTAGTTGGAGATATCAAAAGATATCCAGTTTTAACTACAAATTCTACTAATGGAAAATGGAAAAAATTATACTTAGATTTGGCTACCGAAGTGGGATCTGAAATAGCTAAAACAGGAACTGGAACTACTTTCCAAATATTTTTTATGGTGCAAAAAAGTGGAGACCCATTAGTAGATAATACCCATTTATTTATTGACAATGTTAAATTATTACATTTTTGAAACGTAACAGAAAAATATATTTAGTTGTTCTAGTTTTGTTAGATGCATTGGCAGCTGCAATAGCTTGGTCTATGTTTTTTGCGTATAGAAAACTGTTTATAGAAACTGCTTTATATGGGAAAATGAATGTGGTTTTAGATAAAAACTTTTATTTAGGCTTAATTTATGTTCCATTATTTTGGGTATTTCTATATTTTTTAGCAGGAAATTACAAAGACGTTTGGCGTAAATCACGTTTAAAAGAAGTTTCAAAAACCTTTAGCATTACTATATTAGGTGTAATACTTTTGTTTTTTGCTTTATTATTAGACGATGCTGTTGTAAATTATCAAGTTTATTACACAACTACTTTTGTATTATTTATACTTCATTTTTCATTAACTGTTTCAGAACGATTAATTTTTGCATCATATATAATAAAGAAACTTAGAAAAAAAATTCTTGGTTTCAATACGCTTGTGATTGGGAATAATGAAAAAACATTGGCTTTGGTAAAAGAGTTAAATGAAAAAACAAACGCACAAGGATTTTTAATTAAAGGTTATGTTGGCATTGACGAAACTATAAAAAATGATCATAAATTAATAAACAGCTTACCATTTTTAGGATATTATAAAGATTTATCGAAGTTAATATCAGAACTTGAAATTGAAGAAATAATCATTGGTGTAGAAAGTAATAACCATAAAGAACTTAATTTTATTACTGATTTATTAGAAGATGAAAACGTGGTGTTACGCATTATTCCTGATACTTACGACATGCGTAGCGGTTCTGTAAAATTAGAAAACGTAGTAGGAACGGCACTCATTGAAATTAATCAAGATGTAATGCCACAGTGGCAAAAATTTATAAAACGCGGAATGGATATTGGCATTTCAGTTTTAGTTTTAGTCATCCTCTCCCCTATTTTTGTATTAGTAGCTATTGGTGTAAAAATGAGCAGTCCTGGTGCAATTTTATTTAAACAAATAAGAATTGGTTATAAAGGTAAACCTTTTCATATATTAAAGTTTAGAAGCATGTATAATAATGCAGAACAAGAAGGTCCTGCACTTTCAAGTACAACCGATGCAAGACGCACCCCTTTTGGTGTTTTTATTCGTAAATATAGATTGGATGAAATACCTCAATTTTACAATGTTTTGATAGGTGAAATGAGCTTGGTAGGACCAAGACCCGAAAGGAAATTTTTTATAGACCAAATAGTAAAAATAGCACCGCATTACAAACATTTACAACGTGTAAAACCAGGAATTTCAAGTTGGGGAATGGTAAAATACGGTTATGCCGAAAATATAGAACAAATGGTTGAACGTCTTCAATTTGACATTCTTTATATTGAGAATCGTTCTATTGCCATTGATTTTAGAATACTTATTTACACTGCGCTTATCATTATTCAAGGCAGAGGAAAATAAAATCCGGTTTCTAATAATAGTTCTTATTAGCATACACATTTAATAAAATTGTTTACTAATAAATAAAAAACAAACCTTTTTCGTTAATACATTTGTTAGCAAACGAAAATTCAATCTTTTTATTTATAAATATTACCATATGCAACAGAATCAAGCATACTATTTACAACATGAAAACAATAATCACAATTGGTTTGGTCTAGCCGGGACTATTTTTATTCATGGTATTATATTTTTATTACTTTACTTTTTTGTGCTTACACCTCCTAATCCACCTTGGGCCGATGGCGGAACTTCCATGATTTTAGGGGAAGAAAATATGGGCGGACCTAGCGAAACTCCTGTTGAAAACCCACAACCAAACGAAACTTATACTGAAATAAAAAGTGAACCTGCTCCTGAAGAATTAAGTCAAAGCACCGATGACGTAGATGTAATAGCCAAAAAAGCAGATGACAAAAAAGTGGCAAAACCAGTTATTACACCACCAATAGAAAGACCAAAAGATGAAATAGTACTTCCAAGAAAAGCCGATGCACATTCATTATTTAAAAAGAAGTCAAATTCAAGCGATGACGGTGGACATGGAAGCGGAACAGAACCTGGAAATGAAGGAAATCCTGACGGGAAACCTGATGGTGTAATTGGCGGAACAGGAACTGGAAATGAAGGAATTGGAACTGGTTCTGGACCTGATGGTGGTGGAGTAAAATATAGCTTAACAAATAGAAGAGTTGCTAAAAAGCCAAACATTTCTGCTAACTCCAAAGATGTTGGAATTGTGGTTGTAAATATTACTGTGGATAGAGCCGGAAATGTAATAAAAGCAGAGCCGGGCGCAAGGGGAACTACCACTTTGAATGCCGATAAATTACGTGAAGCAAAGAATGCTGCATTATCAACTAAATTTTCACCAAAAGCAGATGGGCCAGAGGAACAATATGGCACCATGACGGTGAATTTTACTTTTGAATAAATTATTATTTGCATAAAAAAAGCCATGAATTAAAGTAAAATTCATGACTTTTTTTATGCAAAGTTTTTGATAATTATCTATCGGCCATTACAATTGTCTATGGTCTATTAACTATCTTCTATCGTCCATCGTCTATCGTCCATTCCCCATCAAACGCAATACTTTTTCTACGTCTTCGGGTGTATCAATGCAATGACTATCATGTTCGGTAATGGCACATTTAATTTTAAATCCATTTTCTAACCAACGTAATTGTTCTAATGATTCAGCAATTTCTAAACTGGAAGGAGATAGTTTACAAACAGCTTCCAAAATATCATTGCGATAAGCGTACATGCCTACATGCCTATAATAATTGTGGTGCAAATGCCAATCAGATTGAGGAACACCTTTGATATAAGGTATCACCATGCGGCTAAAATACAGTGCTTCGTTTTGGTTATTTAAAGTAATTTTTACTTCACCTTTGTCAAACAGAACTTCATGGTTATCTACTTTTATCATTAAAGTAGCTAACTCTGTTTTTCCATCGCACAAAGCTGCTAATAATTCTATTTGACTTGGGTCAATAAAAGGTTCATCGCCCTGAATATTGATGATATATTGCGCATCAAATCCAGCATTTTTAAGTGCTTCAAAACTTCTATCGGTTCCGCTAGGATGATTTTTTTTAGTGTAAACAGCTTTTCCGCCAAAACTTTCTACATGGTTATATATTCTTTCATCATCGGTTGCCACTATAATATGTGTTAATGATTTTGCTTTACTGGCTTGTTCATACACACGTTGAATCATGGTTTTACCATCAATATTTATCAATGGTTTTCCTGGAAAACGTGAACTTTCATACCTTGCTGGAATAATTCCTACTATCATAATTTTTGTGTATTGTAATTTGGGGAAAATAAATTGAATGTTTTAAATAAAAAAGGTATTTACCATAAAGCTTAAAACAATAATTAATGGTATAATTTTTACAAAAATATGTGATAAATAATCAGTATTTGTAATACATCTAATATCGTTATAAAACTTAAATCGTACCAAAAGCAAAATAAGAATTGAGAGCATAAATGTTGCAAAAATATCAAGCATTTTTGGAACATTTAAATTTTCAAAAGAATGAATTGAAATCATGAGTAGAAAAACAAAAATTATTTGATGTCCAAACTCCCAAAACTTTTTTTCTGTTTTACTAAATATGAATTCAAACATTGGAATATCTTGGTTAATTTCATGGTTAATTGTCTCAATATCTGCTCTATCAAAAGAGTAGTTTTCCAATGAATTTAAAGGATTTTGATTTAACAAATAACATAAATGGTAATAAAGTGCTGGTAATTCTTTTTCAAACAAATCGGGAACTTCAAAAAAATTTTCAATACAAACCGAAAAGAATTCTGCTTCATTTGTAGCAGCATATTCTCTAAAAATATCAATTGAACCATTTCGCATATTATTAAATGTAATACATGCTTGTTCATTCCATTCTTCATAAAAATTACTGAATTTATTGTCGCTTACTTCATTATTTGTTGCATCAATTCTAAGAATATGAGCAAACTCGTGCAAGCCCAAATTAAAGGTGTCGCGGCTGTATTTATATCCTTCTACAAAATGATACCAACTTAAAAAAACAACCCCATTTCCCATTGCTAAACCTTTTACATTGCTTTCAACTAAGCGACTGTAAAATATATCTGGAAATAAAATTACACCCTTCAACAATGATAAATTTGGTTTATTAAATCCAAAAGTTAATTGAGCAATACAACCACAAATGAATAAGTCCATTTCATCGGTATAAACCAAATCTTCTCTTGTTTGAATTTCTATTTTACCACTAAAAAATATACTGCGTGCTATAAATTTATTTTTATTGCTGTCATCTAAATTATTGTAATAAGGAATATTGTTTTTATAAAAATGATGGTATTGAAAAAAAGTAGAATGATCAATTTCATAGTTTTCATAAACATCATTGGTTTTAACTAAATGAAAATACCTAATGTATGCCCATATAAATATAAGAAAAAGTAAAATGATGGTAGCCAATTATTTGAAATTTGAATGCGATAATAAATATTTTTTTTAAAAGATGATTAAATAACTAAAAAAAAAGCCATTTAGCAAAAACTAAATGGCTTTTTGAGAATTTTATCTTATGTGTTTTATTCTCTAAGTTGAGTTTTCACCAACCGATTAGGAGTGATTGGTGAGGACAACAACCACCGCTGGTTTGGATTTTCAATCCAAATCATTTACTAAATGGATTTGTAATCCGCTTTTACCATGTTTAACATGAAACATTTGTATTAAAGGTATTGATGTTTTAGCATTACAAATGCTAAGCGTAATGAAATGCGGTTTGCAAAACCGCACTAGCTGTGTTTTGTGAATTTCAGAATATCCTCAGGCAAAATAAAAATCCCAACTGATTGCTCAATTGGGATTAGTATAATTAAATATTATTTTTTGAATTTCGTGCTTCTTATTTCTTATTTCTTATTTCGAATTTAATACTTCGCACTTCACACTTCGAATTTCGCACTTTTTACAAATGAATACACTCACCATAAGCTTGAGCGGCAGCTTCCATAATGGCTTCGCTCATGGTTGGATGTGGGTGAACCGATTTAATAATTTCCATTCCAGTAGTTTCTAACTTACGCGCTACTACTACTTCGGCAATCATTTCAGTTACGTTAGCACCAACCATGTGAGCGCCTAAAAACTCACCATATTTAGCATCAAAAATAACTTTTACAAAACCTTCTTTTACGCCACCAGCACTTGCTTTACCACTTGCGCTGAAAGGGAATTTTCCAATTTTTAATTCGTAACCAGCTTCTTTAGCAGCTTTTTCAGTATAACCAACTGAGGCTACTTCTGGCGAACTATAAGTACAGCCAGGAATATTATTATAGTTTAAAGGTTCAGGATGATGCCCAGCAATTTTTTCTACACAAATAATACCTTCAGCACTTGCTACATGTGCCAACGCTTGACCTTTTACAATATCGCCAATGGCATAAACACCTTTAACATTGGTTTGGTAAAAATCATCAACCAAAACTTTGCCTTTATCTGTTTTAACACCTAAGGTTTCTAGTCCTAAATTTTCTAAATTAGTTTGAATTCCAACAGCCGAAAGCACTACATCTACTTGCATTTCTTTCAAACCTTCTGCAGTTTTAATAGTTACTTTGCAACCTTCGCCACTTGCATCTACTTTTTCAACCGAGGCAGAAGTTAAAATTTCAATACCTGATTTTTTAAATGCTTTGGTTACTTCTTTGCTCGAATCTTCATCTTCAACAGGTAATATAGTTGGTAAAAATTCTACAATGGTAACTTTGGTACCCATGCTGTTATAAAAATAAGCAAACTCGCATCCAATAGCACCACTTCCCATTACCAACATGGTTTTTGGTTGCGTAGGCAATACCATTGCATCGCGGTAACCCAATACTTTTTTATTGTCAATTTTTATATTTGGTAATTCACGGCTGCGTGCGCCTGTTGCCAAAATGATATGTTTTGATTCCACTGTTTTTTTAGCACCAGTAGCATCAGTAACTTCTACTTTTCCAGGAGCTAATAATTTTCCGTGTCCAGCAATAATTTCAATTTTATTTTTTTTCATTAAAAATGCAATGCCTTTGCTCATGTTATCGGCAACACCACGGCTACGTTTTACCACTGCACCAAAATCGTGTTCAGCACCTTGTACATTTATACCATAATCGGCAGCATGTTTAATATATTCAAAAACTTGAGCCGATTTAAGCAAAGCTTTAGTTGGAATACAACCCCAATTTAAACAAACACCACCCATTTCAGCTTTTTCTATAATTGCAGTTTTTAAGCCTAACTGACTTGCTCTTATGGCAGCTACATATCCTCCAGGACCACTACCTATTACTACTAAATCGTAACTCATTATTAATTTTTGTTTTGTTATTTGCTGCAAATAAAAGGAATATTTGCTTAAAGTTTGAATTGCATGGCAAAGAAATTTTGTTTTACGAACAAAATCTTTGGTAATATGCTTTTTCTAATTCTTCTCTATGGTCAGGATGAGCTAATTTAATTAATTCAAAAGCGCGTTGTTGTAAATTTTTTCCAAACAAATTTATTGCACCATATTCTGTAACCACCCAATGTATATGTCCGCGGGTGGTTACTACACCAGCGCCAGGTTGTAAACTTGATACTATTCGTGAAATTCCTTTTGATGTGGTGGAAGGCAAAGCAATAATTGGCTTCCCTCCTGCCGATAATGACGCTCCTCTTATAAAATCCATTTGACCACCAATTCCAGAATATTGGTAAGTTCCCATTGAATCAGAGCAAACTTGACCCGTTATATCTATTTCTATGGCACTATTTATACAAGTAGCTTTCGGATTTTGGCGAATATTTGCAGTATCATTTACCCACGAAATATCCAATGCACTTATCATTTGGTTATCGTTTGCAAAGTCGTATAATTTTTTGGTTCCAACCATAAATCCAGTTACAATTCTGCCTTTAATAATTTTTTTCATGCTGTTATTAATCACACCACTTTCAATTAAAGGAAGCACGCCATCAGAAAACATTTCTGTATGAATTCCCAAGTTTTTGTGATTGGTTAAATTACGTAAAACAGAATCTGGAATTCCACCAATTCCTAATTGCAAAGTAGCACCATCTTCCACCAAACCAGCTATAATTTCACCAATTTTATCAACCGCAGGAGTAACATTATTACTATAATTTACTTCGGGCAAATCATCTTCTACCCAAACCATTTTATTTATTTTGCTTTCATGAACAAAACCAGAACCATGCACACGAGGCATATTGGGATTTACTTGAGCTATAATAATTTGAGCAGTTTCTACAGCAGCTTTAGCCACATCTACTGAAGTTCCAAGTGAACAAAAACCATGAATATCAGGCGGAGAAACATGAATTATTGCAACATCTAAGGGCAAATATTTCTCTCTAAATAAAATGGGAATTTCACTTAAAAAAATTGGAATATAATCACCTTGAGAACTATTTACAGCCTCCCGAGTATTTGTAGATACAAACAATGAATTAATGTAAAAACTGTCTTTATACTTTACATTTCCAAAATCAATATTACCAAAAGTACTGATACTTACTAATTCTACTTCTCTTAATTCCTTATATCTTTCTAGTAATTTATTTATTAAAAAAATGGGCGTAGCTGCACTTCCATGCAAAAAGACTCTATCGCCTGATTTAATAATTGAAACTGCTTCCTCTGCACTTACATATTTATTCATAAAATTATAATTTTATTAAATTTATAGTTACAAAAGTAATACTGAATATAAATTATATAACATGATATAAGTTTAAATTTTTAATGCTGTAACCATTGGAAATAGTTAATAATTATGAATAAAAGAGAAAATATAATTTCTTTTTGTTGTTAAATCATTAAGAAACGAACGAAACCTTTTTTTATTAATTTAAATTGCATACTTTTGCACCCTTTTAAAAAAGACTTTACATGCAAAAAATCAGAAACATAGCTATTATTGCCCACGTAGATCACGGGAAAACTACATTGGTTGATAAAATTTTACACCAAACAAATCTTTTCCGCGAAAACCAAGAAAAAGGAGATTTAATACTAGATAACAACGATTTAGAGCGTGAACGTGGTATTACAATTCTTGCAAAAAATATTTCTGTTCAATACAAAGGTTATAAAATCAATATTATTGATACCCCCGGTCACGCGGATTTTGGTGGTGAAGTAGAACGTGTTTTGAACATGGCCGATGGTGTACTTTTATTGGTAGATGCATTCGAAGGTCCAATGCCTCAAACTCGTTTCGTATTACAAAAAGCATTAGCATTAGGAAAAAGGGCTATTGTTGTTATTAATAAAGTTGATAAACCAAACTGTCGTCCTGATGAAATTCATGATGCTGTTTTTGATTTGTTTTTTAACTTAGATGCAACAGAAGAACAATTAAATTTCCATACATTATATGGTAGTTCTAAAATGGGTTGGATGGGTAGAGATTGGAAAAATCCAACTACCGATTTCACCACATTATTAGATGATATTATCACTGAAATTCCTGAACCACACGTAGAAATTGGTAATTTACAAATGCAAATTACTTCATTAGATTATTCTTCATTTACAGGAAGGATTGCTATTGGACGTATTTTACGTGGAAATATTAAAGTAAACCAACCTATTAGTTTAGTAAAACGCGATGGTTCTATTCAAAAATCTCGTGTTAAAGAATTATATACTTTTGAAGGTTTAGGTAAATTAAAAGTGGAAGAAGCTTTTGCAGGCGATATTTGTGCAATTATGGGTATTGATGGTTTTGAAATTGGTGATACTGTTGCTGATTTTGAAAATCCTGAAGGTTTAATTCCTATCAATATTGACGAGCCAACAATGAACATGTTATTCTGTATTAACAATTCACCTTTCTTTGGTAAAGATGGTAAATTTGTTACTTCTCGCCATTTACGTGATCGTTTGTTCAAAGAATTAGAGAAAAATTTAGCTTTAAGAGTTGAAGAAACTGGTCAAGCTGATTCTTATTTAGTATTTGGACGTGGTATTTTACATTTATCGGTTTTAATTGAAACCATGAGACGTGAAGGTTATGAATTACAAGTTGGACAACCACAAGTTATTGTAAAAGAAATTGATGGTGTAAAATGTGAGCCAATGGAAATTTTAACTGTTGATGTTCCTTTGGAAGTTTCAGGTAAAGTTATTGAATTAGTAAGTCAACGTAAAGGTGATATGTTAATTATGGAACCTAAAGGTGATTTAATCCATTTAGAATTCGAAATTCCTTCACGTGGTATCATTGGTTTACGTAATAATGTTTTAACAGCTACAGCTGGTGAAGCTATTATGGCACATCGTTTTAAAGCATTTGAGCCTTGGAAAGGTCCAATACCTAGTCGTTTGGCTGGAGTTATGATTAGTGGTGAACAAGGAACCGCTATTGCATATTCTATTGATAAATTACAAGACCGTGGAAACTTCTTTGTGGAAGCTGGTGATGAAATATACATGGGAATGATCATTGGCGAAAATAACCGCCATGACGATTTAGTAGTAAATATTACTAAAGAGAAAAAACTAACAAATATGCGTGCTTCTGGAACTGATGATAAAGCTAGAATGGCTCCAAAAATCAATTTCTCATTAGAAGAATGTATGGAATATATTCAAGGTGATGAGTACGTAGAAATTACTCCTAAATCATTGCGTTTACGTAAAGTACAATTAAACGAAAATGATAGAAAACGTGCTAAACAATCTACGTCTAATTAAATTAGAAAAAATATTCCGATAAATCGGAACGAAATTCGAAATATAGAGACGTTGCATGCAATATCTCTACAAATTCAAATATAAAAAGCCATTGGATAAATAAATTTCCAATGGCTTTTTTGTTTAATATTTGACAAGTTTTTACATGAAATATTTAATTACCAATAGTTTGAAATATTCTTTTAAAATTGTGTTGTTTTATTTTCAAATAAACTTACATTTGCAACCCAACAAAACGAAGAAATTTGATTTGTGGTTTAATTAAAATGGTGGTTTTAGCTCAGTCGGTTAGAG
>CAIUQQ010000137.1 GCA_903901345.1 uncultured Bacteroidota bacterium
AAAATAACCTCCTAAATCACCTTTTCCTTTTTCTCGTTTTAAAAACCATTTTCCAATTACAAAAGCACTACTTTTACTGAACACATCGATGCTATTTATTTCAAAAGTAAGTTGACCCATAGTAGTTGTATCAGGATACGATTTTTTATAATTATCCAAAGTATTTTGCCAACCATAAGTAATTCCTTTTTTACCAATAAATCTTAAACTATCACTGTACCAATAAGGCGCCATAAATTTCTCGATACTTCCTTTATTCCAAGCAGATTGTTGCTTAATTAATATTTGAGTAATTGATAGTTTAATACTTACATTGTCTTGAGCAGCAATGTGTAATTGGAAATAAACTCCAAGGGAAAGTAAAAAAAATAGTTTTTTCATAAAAAAAAATTTAATAAAAAAAGCAAAGCATTCAACTGAACACTTTGCTAATAAAATATTGCTTTTGATTTTGTTCAATCAAAGCAAATGTAAAATGAATAATTTACATAAAAATAAAACCTTTTAACAGTTATACGAACTGTACTGTTTAATATACTTTATGCTAAAATAGGCCAAAGTGAGTCCATAAAAGCAGGATCTGATATTTTAGATTCATTGCCATCGGCAATAATTTTCTCCAATAAAACATCATTCTTTTTGCCTTGACTTAAAGCATAGCTATAAGGTGAAAGGCTAAAAGTAGTTAATTCATATTGCGATTTAAATTGATCGGGATATAAGTCACTTAAATCATGTTCAATATGTTTTTTATGTAGAAAATGTTTATCGCCCACTTTTTCTGCCATTTCATAATAATTTTGAACTGCTAAATCAGCAATTGCATCGGCATTAGGCTTGCGAAGATTTTGGTATTCATCAAATATTTTTGTCCAATTTGGGAAGTGTTTTTCAACACATTCATCAAACACAACCACATCTTCAAAACTGCAATTCATACCTTGACCATAAAACGGAACAATGGCGTGGGCAGCATCGCCCATTAAAGCTAATTTATCTTCTTTTACCCAAGGAAAACATTTTACAGTAACCAAACTTGCTGTAGGATTATGAAAGAAATCTTCCACTAAAGTTGGCATAAGTGCCACCGCATCAGAAAAATGTGTATTAAAAAAATCATTTACCTGGTCAATAGTTTTCAAATTATCGAAGCCAAATTCACCGGTAAAAGGCATGAATAAAGTACAAGTAAAATCGCCTGCAGGATTTGGCAAAGCTATCATCATAAAAGAGCCACGAGGCCAAATATGAAGTGCTTCTTTTTCCATTAAGAATTGATTGTTTTCACCAGCAGGAATTATTAATTCTTTGTAACCAACATGCAAATAATTTTGAGAATAATTAAACCTTTCGGTTACTTGCATTTTATTTCTAGTAGCGGCAAAAGCACCATCAGTTCCAATGATTCTATCGCTCCAAACTTCTTTATGCGTGCCATCTTCCATTTCAAAAACGCACAAATTTTTATTTAAATCTACGTCAATACATTTGGCATTAAAATAAATGGTAATATTTGGATATTCATCGGCTAATTCAACCAATTGTATATTTAATCTTCCACGAGAAACTGAATTAATGGCTTGTCCTTCTTTTCCATAAGGTTGGTATGTTAATTCACCTTTTGTGCTGTGCATCATTCGCCCAGCCATAGGAATAGCGTCTTTTAAAATTACAGTATCTAAACCTATTTTTTCTAAAGCGTTTAAACCACGCGTTGACAAAGCTAAGTTTATTGATTTTCCTGCATAAATTTTGTTTTTACGCATATCTGGTCTACGCTCAAAAAGACTCACCTCAAAACCACGTTTTGCCATATAAATAGCCAATAAAGAGCCTGAAAGTCCACCACCAACAATTGTAATTTTATCTTGCATTTTGTAAAAATATTTTTTTGTAAAAATACCAAAAAACAAATGGAATTGAATTGATAATAATCAAATATAAATCAAAGTGACTGAAATGATAAATATTTAAGTAGACAAGTTCAATAATATATAGCGATTTTTATTGAATTATTAAAAAAACTGGAAATAATATAATTTATCATTCAATTATCTAAATTTATATTAATTTCACAATCTAAATAAATACATTTAAAACAGTCAATATAATCAAACAATATGTTTTTTAATTCAATAGATTTTGCCATATTTCTTCCAATTGTTTTTTTACTTTATTGGTTTGGCACTAAAGGAAATTTAAGGCTGCAAAATATTTTATTATTAATTTCAAGTTACTTTTTTTACGCTTGTTGGGATTGGCGTTTTTTGTTTCTCCTCATATTTTCTACACTATTAGATTATTTTACAGGAATACAAATTCATGAATCTTCTAATAAAAAAAAGAAACTGTTTTGGTTTTGGCTAAGTATCATTGTTAATTTAGGATTTCTTGGTGTTTTTAAATATTATAATTTTTTTGCAACATCATTTGCTGAAGGCTTATCATTATTAGGAATTCAATCAAATTTTGGAACTTTACAAGTTATATTACCCGTTGGAATTTCATTTTATACTTTCCATGGTTTATCCTACGTAATTGATATTTACAAAAACAGAATAAAGCCTGAAAGAAATTTTATAGATTACTCCGTTTTTGTAAGTTTTTTCCATTATTAGTGGCAGGACCAATAGAAAGAGCAACTCACCTTTTACCACAAATTCTAAAAAAAAGAGAATTTGATTCAAACAAAGCAATAAGCGGTTTACGTCAAATTTTGTGGGGATTATTTAAAAAAATTGTTATTGCAGATGGTTGTGCCGAATACGCAAATGTAATATTTAATGACTCTGCCAACTTAAGTGGAAGCACACTAGTAATAGGCGCATTATTTTTTACTTTTCAAATTTATTGTGACTTTTCTGGTTACTCAGATATTGCTTTAGGAACTGCTAAACTTTTTGGAATTGATTTATTAAGAAACTTTGCATTTCCCTATTTCTCACGCGATATTGCTGAGTTTTGGAGGCGTTGGCATATTTCATTATCCTCTTGGTTTAGAGACTATTTATATATTCCCTTGGGTGGCAGTAAAGGTGGAATTTTGATGAAAATTAGAAATACTTTTATTATATTTTTAGTGAGTGGTTTTTGGCATGGGGCTAATTGGACTTTTATCATTTGGGGCTTTTTAAATGCTTTATATATTATGCCTGCTATCATTTACAATACAAACAGAAATAACCTTGAAATAGTAGCAAAAGGTAAATTGACTCCTACATTTAAAGAATTAATATCTATACTCATTACCTTTAGTTTAACAGTGTTTGCTTGGATATTTTTTAGGGCCAATAATGTTAATCATGCATTCCAATACATTGCTAAAATATTTTCAAAATCACTGTTCACAATTCCTAAATATCAAGGGATAGGTAATTCTGTTACAATACTAATCATCACTTTTATTTTTATTATCATAGAATGGATTGGAAGAGAAGAACAATTTGCCATTGAAAAAATTGGTTTAAAATGGCATAAATCAGTAAGATGGCTAATGTATTATTCAATCCTATTAGCCATTTACAATTTTACAGGTTCAGAACAACAATTTATTTACTTTCAGTTTTAAAAATGAAACAATTTATAAAATACTTTTTGCTATTTACACTCCCTATTTTAATTTTGGGATTATTTACAGAATTTCTTCTTCGTAAAATTCCAAATGATTATATTCAAAAAAAAGAGTTTTTAGATAAAAATTCAGATAGTGTAGAAGTATTATTTTTAGGAAATTCACATTCTTTTTATGGTGTTAATCCAACATATTTTAGTTCAAATAGCTTCAATGCAAGTCATGTTTCGCAATCATTAGATTATGATTTTGAAATACTGAAAAAATACAACAATCATTGGAGAAAATTAAAGTGTATTGCTATTCCAATTTCGTGTTTTTCATTATTTGGCAGACTTGAAACAGGTCCGGAATCATGGAGAGAAAAGAATTATACTATTTATTATAAAATAACTGCATCAGATAAATTTATAGATTATTCAGAAGCCATTGGTAATAAACTAAATGTGGTATTAAGAAGACTAAATTCATATTACATTTTAGGCAAATCAAATATTTCTTCTTCTAATTTAGGATGGGGAATTGATTTTAATTCTAATAAAAAAATGGATTTGAAATTAACTGGTGAAATTGCAGCTAAGAAACATACTATGAAAAATGACAAGTGTTTTATAGAAAATTTAAATATTTTAAAATCAATAATAGCGTTTGCAAAAATTAATGGTGTGAATATATTATTTTATACACCACCAGCTTATCATACTTATTCAGATAATTTAGATAGTAATCAAATAAATCAAACAATTAAAGCAATAGTGGAAGTTGATCAAATAAACGATAATGTATCATATCATAATTTTCTTTTTGATTCATCATTTTCAGAAATAGATTTTTATGATGCAGACCATTTAAATGAAATCGGAGCTAAAAAATTTACAGGCAAACTTGATACTTTAATAAATCAAGAAAAACAAAGCCTTTGGCATTAACAAAGATTTTATGCTTAAGATTCACTACTAAATCAAATATATTTGCCCAACATAAGCTTGCGAATTAATAAAAGTAGATTTACAAAGATTCATTGAAATAAACTTTCAGAATTTAAATCCATTTATCAAAACAAAGTACGTATTTTCGCAGTTATTAAAATAAATCACAAATACTGATTTCTAATAAATTGCTAGCAGCCAGAAGCTAGCTGCCATCAGAAAAATAATGACAAACACCCAAACCGAAAAAACAAATTTAGAAGACGAATTCATAGAAATTCTAGGAGCTCGTGAACATAATTTAAAAAATATAGATGTAAAAATACCTCGTAATAAACTAGTAACCATTACTGGTTTAAGTGGAAGTGGTAAATCGTCACTGGCATTTGATACCATTTTTGCCGAAGGGCAACGCAGGTATATGGAAAGTTTTTCGGCTTATGCACGCCAATTTATTGGCAATATGGAGCGCCCCGATGTAGATAAAATAAATGGACTTTCACCTGTAATTGCTATTGAGCAAAAAACAGTCAATAAAAATCCTCGTTCTACCGTTGGAACCATCACTGAAATATATGATTTTCTTCGCTTACTTTATGCCAGAGCAGCTGATGCTTACAGTTATGAAAGTGGTGAGAAAATGATAAAAATGACCGAAGACCAAATTATTACGGGCATTATTACACAGTTTGAAAACAAAAAAATTAGCATTTTAGCACCTTTGGTAAAAGGAAGAAAAGGACATTACCGGGAGCTTTTTGAACAAATACGTAAACAAGGTTTTACCAAAGTTAGACTGGATGGCGTGGTAAAAGAAATAGAAGCCAAAATGCAAGCCGACAGGTATAAAATTCATGACATTGAAGTATTGATTGACAGAATAGAACCTAAAAAAGATGCAAGAGTACGTATTGCTGAAAGCGTAAAAAGCGCTTTAAAAATGGGTAAAGGAACCATGGTTTTGTTAGATACTGAAAGTAATCAATCGTATCATTACAGCAAGTTTTTAATGGACCCCAAAAGTGGCATTAGTTACGATGAACCACAACCCAATTCGTTTTCATTTAACTCCCCTTACGGAGCTTGTCCTGGCTGCGATGGCTTAGGAATTAAAAGCATTATAGACGAAAATGCCATTATTCCAGACAGGAAACTAAGCATTAACAAAGGTGCATTGACTCCATTGGGCGAAATACGAGAAAATTGGACTTTTCTTCAATTGCGTGAAATTGGTAAAAAATACAAATTCAGTTTTGCTGATCCTATTGAAAAAATGTCGAAAGAAGCAGTAGATGCTATTTTGCATGGAAGCGATGAAGCCCTAGTAATTCCTTACCAATATGCCAGTGGTTATACCCAAAATTATAACTCGCATTGGGATGGATTGGTGCCAATTATAACCAAAAGTTATATGGAAAAAACCAATGATTCAATATCAAAATGGGCAGAGGAATTTATGCAAATATTACCTTGTCCGGAATGCGAAGGTGCAAGGTTAAAAAAGGAATCATTGCATTATAAAATTGGTGATAAAAACATTGCCGACTTGGCACAAATGGAAATTACCGCTTTAGGAAAATGGTTCAATGAAGAAGTAGATGCTTTACTTGACCACAAACAAACCATTATAGCTGCCGAAATTTTAAAAGAAATTAGAAACAGAATTCAGTTTTTAATAGGCGTAGGAATAGATTATTTAACACTAAATTCTCCATCTAAAACCTTAAGTGGTGGAGAAGCGCAACGCATCCGTTTGGCCACTCAAATTGGTTCACAATTGGTGGGCGTTTTATATATTTTAGATGAGCCAAGTATTGGCTTACACCAACGCGATAATAACCGCTTGATTGATTCATTAAAGTCGCTAAGAGATGTGGGAAATAGTGTAATTGTAGTGGAACACGACAAAGACATGATGCAAGAAAGCGATTATATTTTGGACATTGGTTTTGGTGCGGGAATTCATGGCGGACATATAGCTGCGCAAGGAACTTGGGATGAAATTCTAAAATCGGATTCCATTACTGCACAATATTTAAGTGGCAAAAAACAAATAGAAATACCTAAGGAACGCAGAAAAGGAAATGGGAAAAAGTTAGTAATTAAAGGTGCCACGGGCAATAATTTAAAGAATGTAACGGTAGAATTTCCTTTAGGGAAATTAATATGTGTAACTGGCGTAAGTGGAAGTGGAAAATCGAGTTTAATTAATGAAACTTTGTATCCCATATTGCGCCAGCATTTTTACAATTCACATCAAAAACCTTTGGCTTATAAAGAGTTTAAAGGCATTGAACATATTGATAAAGTAATTGAAATAGACCAATCACCAATTGGGCGCACGCCTAGAAGTAACCCTGCAACTTACGTAGAAGTATTTTCAAATATCAGGGATTTATTTGCAGCATTACCAGAATCAAAAATTAGAGGATATAAACCAGGAAGATTCTCCTTTAACGTAAAAGGTGGAAGGTGCGAAACTTGCCAAGGCGCGGGAATGCGAACCATAGAAATGAATTTTTTGCCCGATGTATATGTTAAGTGTGAAACTTGCAATGGTAAACGTTATAACCGAGAAACATTAGAGGTAAGATTTAAAGGAAAATCAATCAACGACATATTAGATATGTCGATAGAAGATGCAGTAAAATTCTTTGAACATACACCACAAATACTCAGAAAAATAGAAGCTATGAACGATGTTGGCTTGGGTTATATTACCCTTGGACAGCAAAGCACCACTTTAAGTGGTGGTGAAGCACAACGCGTAAAATTAGCTACCGAATTAAGTAAACGTGATACCGGTAATACGTTTTATATATTAGACGAACCAAGCACCGGTTTACATTTTGAAGATGTAAAAGTGTTATTGGAAGTTATTCAAAAATTAGTAGAAAAAGGAAATTCAGTGTTGGTAATTGAACATAACTTAGACATTATAAAAGTAGCTGATCATATAATAGATATTGGACCTGAAGGAGGAAAATATGGTGGCGAAGTATTGTGTGAAGGCACACCAGAACAAATTTGTAAAGAACCAAGAAGCCACACTGCCAAGTTTTTGAAATTGGAATTAGGAATGAAGTAAGGAATTACTATTTTAATTTATGCCAAATACTGAATTTGTTTAGGTATTTGAAATATATATTAATGCTTTTACAAACCATATTTTACTCTGCTATGTTAATTTTAAATATTTACTTACATTTAAACCAAATTAACATCAATCAATTTATTCAAGATCATTTATCATACTTAATTATAAGTAAATAGTAGACTTTTGTATAGGATTTAAACAAAATGTATGATGGGAAATTGCATTTTATTGATGGCTATTTTTATTGCTATTTTGACTACTACTATCCAGCAGATTCAAACTTCCACAGATTATTACATAATACTGTTAACAACAAATTTTATGTCACTTTTTCCTTACTTTTTGATTAATCAGAAAGATTTCAAGCTTATATAAAATCAATGATTAAAAATTTTCATTAATAGATAACAAATTAAAAGTGAAATGCAACACTATAAAACATGCATAAACCAAAAATGAAATCAAAACTGCTTTTAACACTAGGGCTTTTGGGATCAACAACCATATTTGCCCAAACATCAATTCCAAATGGATCATTTGAAAACTGGGAATCCAAAATAATAACATTTCCTAAAAATTATGCTGTAACTTCCAATACAGAAAAAAGGAGTAAATATATTCCTCAAAATTGTGAAAGAACATCAGATGCATTTCATGGAAATAGCGCCATTAAATTAACAACTATTGAATTTGAAGGTGAAATAAATTTGGGGTATTTTGTTAATTTTGCACCAGATAAGGATCCAAATACATGGCATGGTGGACAACCAATTACTGAAACACCAAAAGGTGTAAAAGGTTATTATAAATCAGACGTAAAAATAGGCGATTCCGCATTTATATTAGCTACATTTTCAAAAAATGGTATCAATATTGGTTCTTACTTTTATTTTATAGTTGGACAAAAAAATAGCTATACTTCATTTAATTTCACTTTTAATCCACCATTGACACAAACGCCTGATTCCATGATTTTTGGTGCTGTTTCAAGCAATGCAATCAATGAAACCGGATTGGAAGGAAGCATGTTAATATTGGATAGCGTTTCAATTGTTGGGGTGAATACTCAGCCTAGTTGGTTAAATGGAGATTTTGAAAACTGGGATTCACTTAATTTTCAATCACCTATATCGTGGTATCAGGATATAGATAGATTAACAATTAGTACAAAAACAACAAGTGCATACAAAGGTTCTGCTGCGGTGAAACTTGAATCAAAAATAAATGAAAAAGATAATGGAAATTCTAAAACTGAAAGAGAAAGTATTGGCACTGCTTATTACCCGGATAGTTGTTGGGGTTGCCATGCAATTGGTGGCTATCCATTTACAAATCAATTTGACACTCTTATATTTTGGTATAAATATTTACCTCAGGGTGGTGCAAAAGCAGAATTTAGATTTGATATTAAAAAAAATGGAATGTTCGTTGGCGGAAATCAACTATTTTTAGAGGCGAGCTCAACCTATAAAAAAATTGAAATTCCAATGTTGAGTGACAATACACCTGATACCTTGCAAATATTTATTCAATCATCACGTTGGGAAGATTCATTGCTTACAAATGCAGGATCAATATTATATATAGATGAGATACAACTTAAGTCAGCTCCACTAAAAACTGGTATCAAAACCAATTGGTTTAACAATGAAGTTAAATGCTATCCAAATCCCGCAAATGATATTTTTAATATAGTGATTCCAACAATAAAATCACAAGACAATGTTATTATTCGATTAGTAAATATTTTAGGTCAAATAGAATTGAAACAAAAAATAAATTCTAATAACAGCACTATTATGATAGAACATTTGCGTCAAGGAATTTATTACTACAAAATTGAAATAAATGGAATGATAGCAAAATCAGGACAACTCATGAAGCAATAAAATTATCATTTATACTTATATGTTAAACTAAA
>CAIUQQ010000138.1 GCA_903901345.1 uncultured Bacteroidota bacterium
TGAAGTTGATTTTGTTTTTTTCTCCCCTATAGACCCATTTATTCGTGGTGCGGTGCATTTATTTATTCTAAATAATATATTTAAATATAAATGGAGCGGAATTTATTTCAATCCAAAACCATACAGATTGAAACAATTAAAGCTAAATGTAGACCCTAAATTTTTAGAACCAGATTATTTATTTCGTTCGCAAAACTGTGTTGGCGTTTGTGTTTTAGACAGATTTATTACTGAACCTTTAAAAAGTAGAGTTTATAAAAAGGTAGTTGTTTTTCCTGAAATAAGTAATGTAAGCATTCAAAACAAAGATTCTATTTATAGTAAACAAATTAAAGAAATGGCCAAAAGCCGTGTAGTTGTAGGGTTATTAGGCGTTGAACAAAATGAGGGGATTACTGCTTTAATTCGTTTAATAAAAAAAGTGGATACCGATAAATACTTTTTTGTATTTGCTGGCAAACTTGATTTTAGCACCATGGATGAAAAGCAAAGAAATGAAGTGGAAAATTTTATGAACGACCACGCTCCTAATATTTTATTTATCCTGCAACCTTTGAACGATGAAGAAATAAATCAAATTTATAAAGAAATTGACATTAGCTATTTATATTTTTACAATTATGTTTCTTCCAATCATTTGCTTACCAAAGCTGCCTATTATCAAAAACCGGTGTTGGCTAATAAAGATTTTTGTGTTGGCGACACCGTAAAAAAATTTAAAATTGGGTTGAGTGTGAATGGTAAAATGGAAGAAAGTGTAAATGCTTTAGAATTTTTAAGATTGGAAAGACTTGATTTTAATGTGTTTGACAAGGAATCATTTACAGATTATTATGCTTTGCAAAGTGAGTCGTTTTTGGATAATGCATTGGAACAAATCATGTTTTTTTAAAATTCAAATTTCCAATTTACTTTAATCACTTGATTTAATTAATAAAAAGGCTTTATTCGTAAAAAATTAATTATTAAAAGCCGTGAATAGTTTTTGGGATTTATTTAAACCACAAGAGTTAATAGAATATGGTGGATTTGCATTGGTGCTTATCATTATATTTTTTGAAAATGGTGTGTTTTTTGGCTTCTTTCTTCCTGGCGATTCCTTGCTTTTTACAGCTGGTTTATTATGCACCTCTGTTTTAAAAATTTCATTGTATAAACTCATTGTTGGAATTGCAATTGCAGCAATTGCAGGTTACTATTTCGGATATTGGTTTGGGTGGCGAACAGGTAATAATATTTACCAACGAAAGGATAGTCTTTTCTTTAAGAAAAAGTATATTGAAACAGCCGAAGTTTTTTATAAAAAATACGGTGGAATTGCCTTAATTTTAGGTAGGTTTTTACCCATTGTTAGAACATTTGCCCCCATTTTAGCAGGAATAGTTAGGGTAAATCAAATAATATTTTTTATATATAATGTAATTGGAGCTTTACTTTGGCCAGTAGTAATATGTGGGGCTGGTTTTAAAATTGGGCAAATATTTCCACAAGCCATTGATTACTTAAATTATATCATCATTTTATTTATAGTAGTCACCAGTATTCCTGTTATAAAATCGTTAACAAAGAAGAAAATCGCTGAATAGCGGATTGGGTGATTGATCGGATTTTGAATTTCGGATTTTGAATAGATGACAAGAGATTAAGTAGCTTTTCAAGTAAATTATAAACTTTATGGAGCAAGTTTTAAAGTATAAAGATATCACCGAAAAATTATTGGTGCTTCATTAGAAGTACATAAATTTTTAGGAAATGGTTTTCCAGAAGTAATTTAACAACGGGCTTTAGCCTATGAATTAGCAAAATTTGGATTGAGTTATAAAAGGGAAATTGAACAACAAATATTTTATAAAGATTTGCCCAAACCAATTGGAACAAGAAGAGCAGATTTTGTGGTGGAAGGAAAAGTTTTGATTGAAATGAAAGCTATTTCAGAAATTACAGATGTTCATTATGCTCAATCTTTAAATTATTTGAAATATATAAATTAGAAGTAGGTTTACTAATAAAATTTGGTTCTAAAAGTTTAACATTTAAAAGATTAGTTTACACCCCTAAAACTTAATAATATGATCCAATAAATGTTGGCTTAAAATCAGAGTTATTTAATTAGTTTTGTCCCATAAATAATGAAATCTGTGAAATCAATTAATCCTTTAAATCAGTGATCGGTATACTTTTTATTGTTCCAACACCAATTGGTAATTTGGAAGACATTACGCTTAGAGCCATTCGTGTTTTAAAAGAAGTAGATTTAATAATAGCCGAAGATACTCGGCAAAGTCTTAAATTATTGAACCATTTTGAAATAAAAAAAACAATTCAAAGTTACCACATGCATAATGAACATAAGGTTTTACAGCGTTATGTCGATGAGATTTTAGGTGGAAAAAACATTGCTTTGGTGAGTGATGCGGGCACACCCGCAATCAGTGATCCTGGATTTTTATTGGTACGCGAATGTTTGAAAAATAATATAAAAGTAGATTGTTTGCCTGGGGCAACGGCTTTTGTTCCTGCATTAGTTAAAAGTGGTTTGCCTGCCGATAGCTTTTGTTTTGAAGGTTTTTTACCTGAAAAAAAAGGAAGACAAACCATGCTAAAGAAATTATGTGAAGAAGAACGTACTATTATTCTTTATGAAAGCCCACATCGATTACTAAAAACCTTGAAACAATTTATAGAATATTTTGGTGCAGAAAGGCTTATAAGTGTGAGCCGTGAGCTTACAAAAACTTTTGAGGAAACTGTAAATGGAACCATTCAAGAAGTGTTGACTCATTTTGAAAATAATATAGTTAAAGGTGAATTTGTGATTGTAATAGATGGTAAAAAATAATTATTTAAGATGGTTGCTTTATACCATCGGCAGTGCTTTAAGCTTTGCTTTAGCTTGGATTCCAATTAACATTACGCCACTAATAGTAGTAAGTTTCTTTCTGTTTTTATTATTAGAACAAGAAATCAGAAAATCAAATAAACATTGGGTTGTGTACTTTTTATTTCTAATAGTTGGAAGTTTTACTTTAAATTTTTTAACAACTTTTTGGATATGGAATGCTAGTCCGGGAGGAGCAGTTTTTGCTTGGCTTTTCGATACTTTTTTAATGATAACTCCTTTCCTAGTTTTTTATTTTGTAAATAAAAAAACAGGCATTCCAAACTATTGGTTTTTCATAGCTTTATGGATTAGCATGGAATTACTGCATACCAATTGGCAATTTGCTTATCCTTGGTTGGTGTTAGGAAATGTGTTTTCAGCATGGCCAAAATTAATTCAATGGTACGAATACACTGGTGTTTTTGGTGGTAGTTTTTGGGTTTTAATTACCAGTGTAGCTTGTTTAAAATTGTATAATTATTACACACAATTTAAAATCATTCCTGTCAAAAAAATATTCAACCAATTATTTATTTATTTGCTAGCTCCACTGTTTGTTTCATTCTATATTTTATCCGACAGACATGCACCAAAAAAAGTTTTAAATCATTACAGTGAAATAACCATTATTCAACCCAATATAGATCCTTATAAAGATAAATTTGGCGGATTAACTCCTTTGGCTCAAACAGAAAAAATGTTAGCGATGGCACAAACAAAAATTACTCCTGAAAGCCATCTAATAATATTACCCGAAACAGCCATTCAAGATGACATAGATGAACTAAATATAAATAACAGTAACTCCATTAATTTATTAGATACATTTACTCAAAATCATGCTGGTTTGAGTATACTTACAGGTGCAAGTTCCTACAAGTTTTATTTCAACGAAAAAGACGTTACTCCAACTGCCCGTTTGTATCAAACCAACTTGTATTACGATTATTTTAATTCAGCTTTTTTTAAAAATAGCATGGCTCCAAAATGGGAAATTTACCATAAAAGTAAGTTAGTTCCCGGAGTAGAAAATATGCCTTATGTAAATGTTTTTAGTTTCCTGAAAAACTTTGTCATTGACCTTGGCGGAACCAGTGGTGGCTTAGGTCGAGATAAAGTGCCAACTAATTTTTCTGATGTAAATAAAGTTCAATACGCACCTGTAATTTGTTATGAAAGTGTTTTTGGTGAATATGTTTCAGAATATGTAAAAAAAGGTGCAAACATTATTTGTGTAATTACCAACGATGGTTGGTGGGGAAATACTCCTGGCTACAAACAGCATTTTGAATATGCAAAATTACGTGCTATTGAAAACAGACGATACGTGGCTCGTTCAGCAAACACTGGAATTTCAGGCTTTATTGACGATGAAGGAAACAGCTTGCAACAAACCAAATGGGATGAAGCAATTGTTATCAATGAAAAAGTTAAAATAAATACTGAAATTACTTTTTACACCAAACATGGCGATTTTATAGGTTATATGGCAGCATTTTATTTGTTGTTTAATTTACCTATGATTTTTGGTAGGAGAAGGATGTGAATTTAAGTTTTCAATAACTACCCAATCAATTCTTCCCAATATTCCACAGCTCTGCGGGTATGAGGAATTACAATAGTTCCTCCAACAATATTGGCTACGGCAAAAATTTCAAACATTTGCTCGGTTGTAACTCCCGCTTCATGGCATTTACCCAAATGATATTTTACACAATCATCGCAGCGTAAAACCATACTAGCCACTAAGCCTAACATTTCTTTTACTTGGCTGGTCAGTGCACCATCGGCATATGTGTTACTGTCTAAATTAAATAATCGTTTCAATACTAAGTTTTCAGAACCTAATATTTTATCGTTCATCTTTTCGCGGTAAGCGTTAAATTCTTCTATTTTATTCATATTTTTTATACTTTCAGTTTATAGCCTCTGGCAAAATTTATTTTAAATTTTTAGGAAAATTACTTTCCAAAAATGCGGCTAATTCTTCAGGTTTTTTGGTTCCAATCAATATTTTTTTGCCATTTTTTAAAACCAATTGCAAGCCCATATTTCCAGAAATATTATATGCTTTTCCATTATTAAAACTATATCGATAACCCCAACCGCCATATTCCCAAATGGGTGAATATTTTCTAATATTTACCTCAGCTATTTCATCCCAAATAAATATTTTTTCCTTTAAATGAAATGGAAATAATTGATATGAAATTCCTTTTTCATTGATTTTGGTTTTTAGTTGAAAAAAAACCAATAATAAATCAACGAAAACAACTATTAATATTGATTCAAAAGCAAAATGATAAATGGCCAAAGCATTTACCAAAAGCATTAAAACAATGACCCAAATTTGCCTTATTTTTTGAATTTCAATAAAAGATTTTTCCATGA
Organism: uncultured Bacteroidota bacterium; assembly: GCA_903901345.1. Taxonomy (GTDB): domain Bacteria; phylum Bacteroidota; class Bacteroidia; order UKL13-3; family UKL13-3; genus JAAFJM01. The sequence continues at coordinate 5,273 of CAIUQQ010000138.1, forward strand.
TATTGTTTTACAATAGTAGCGAATTTTAAAAATATTTATTTCCCTGATTTATTTTTCAAATTGATACATATAAATTATCATTTTCTATTTGCAAAATTATAAGCTAATTTGCGCCTGTTTTAATTATGACTGAACCCAAACGATATTTAGTAACAGCAGCTTTGCCATACGCAAACGGACCTGTTCATATAGGCCATTTAGCTGGCTGTTATCTTCCTGCCGATATTTATGTGCGCTACTTAAAAGCACAAGGCAAAGAAGTTATTTTTATTTGCGGTAGCGATGAACATGGTGTGCCAATTACCATTAAAGCAAAAAAAGAAGGAATTACACCCCAACAAGTGGTAGATAAATATGATGGCATTATGAAAAATGCTTTCAAGGATTTTGGCATTGATTTTTCTTTTTATGGCCGAACTTCATCAAAAACTCACCACGATACTGCGCAAGAATTTTTCAGGAATTTATACAACAAAGGAATTTTTAAAGAAGAAATTACCAATCAATATTTTGATGTAGAGGCCAATCAATTTTTAGCCGATAGATACATTACAGGAACTTGCCCACGCTGCGGAAATACCAATGCTTATGGCGATCAATGTGAAAAATGTGGAACTACTTTAAGTCCTACAGATTTAATAAATCCTAAGTCGGCTTTAAGTGGTGCAACTCCGGTTTTAAAGGAAACTAAAAACTGGTTTCTGCCAATGGATACCATTCAACAATCAGCACAATTCCAAGAATATATTAAACGTTTTAATGGCTGGAAAAGCAATATAAAAGGTCAGTGTAGTAGTTGGCTTACCGAAGGATTACAGCCTAGAGCCATGACTCGTGATTTAGATTGGGGAGTTCCAGTTCCAGTTGAAGGTGCAGATGGCAAAGTGTTATACGTTTGGTTCGATGCGCCTATTGGTTACATCAGTGCCACTAAAGAGTTTTTAGCAAGTCCATCGTCTATAGACCATGGACCATGGACTAATTGGTGGCAAAATGAAGACACTGCATTGATTCATTTTATTGGAAAAGATAATATTGTATTTCATGCCATTATTTTCCCAATGATGTTAATGACACATGGTAAATATATTTTACCGACCAATGTTCCGGCAAATGAGTTTTTAAATTTAGAAGGTGATAAAATTTCAACCAGCAGAAATTGGGCAGTTTGGCTACATGAATATTTAATAGATTTTCCTAATCGTCAGGATGAATTGCGTTATGTTTTAACCAGTATTGCACCTGAAACCAAAGACAGTGAGTTTACTTGGAAAGATTACCAAACCCGCATTAACAGTGAATTAGTAAGTATTTTTGGTAATTTTGTAAATAGGGTTTTGGTATTAAGCGATAAGTTTTATGAAGGGAAAATTCCTGCCATCAATTCACCTTTAACTGAAGAAAAACTATTGACTTGTCGCCAAGTTTGTTTTGATAGTGTAGCTCAAAGTTTGCATGCCATGCGTGAGGATTTAGATGCTGTAAAATTACGAGATGCACAAGCAGAATTTATCAATATTGCAAGAGCAGGAAACAAATATTTGGCCGATACTGAACCATGGAAACTAATAAAAACAGATGCTGAAAGTGTTAAACAAATTATGTTTGATGCTTTGCAAATTTGTGCCAAGTTAGCCATTGCAGCAGCACCATTTTTACCCCACACTGCCAATAAATTAAAAGCAATGTTGGGTGACGAAAATATGAATTGGAATGCTTTGTTTAATGAAACTATTTTATTAGAAAACCACCAATTAGGCAAGCACGAAATTTTGTACAAACAAGTGGAAGATGAAGAAATTCAAAAACAGTTAAATCGTTTGGAAGAAATAAAAAAAGCAAATGATGAGCAGCCTGTAAAAACTCACAATTTAGCAGAATTAAAACCTGATATTAACTACGAAGATTTTGAAAAATTAGACTTAAGAGTTGGTAAAGTTTTAGAAGCTGAAAAAGTTCCAAAAGCCGATAAATTATTAAAATTAACAGTAGATTTAGGATTTGAAAAACGAACCATTTTAAGTGGCATTGCTGAATATTATAAACCAGAAGAATTAGTAGGTAAATTAGTAACTGTAGTTGCTAATTTAGCCCCACGAAAAATAAGAGGAATTGAAAGTCAAGGAATGTTACTAATGGCTGGAAATGATTTTGGAAAACTCTATAATGTAAGTACAGAAAAAGACATTGAATTAGGAAGTGTAGTAAAATAATTTCTTCCTAAATTAATAAATTTCATAATTATAAGTCAATAAGTTTTATTTTCAAAAATGTTTCAAAAATTATTGTTTCAAAAATTATTGTTTTTTCGTATGCTATTAGTTTTAGTAGTTTACAGCATTTGCAGAATAGTTTTTTTGATATTTAATCCAGCCTTTTACCAATTTGAATTTAGTGAATTAGCATTTGCTTTTTATGTTGGACTTTTGTTCGATTTTTCAGCCATTATTTATTCCAATTCTCTACTCATTTTATTCCATGTTATTCCAATAAAATTCAGAGAAAATAATGGCTACCAATTATTTTTAAAATGGTATTTTTACGTTATAAATAGCTTAGCTGTTTTATTAAATTTAATTGATACTGAATATTATCGTTTTTCAGGAAAACGATCAGGTTTAGAATTAATAAAAATGGCTGAAGAATTAGGGGTAGATTTAGTTGAAATTGCTCCAAATGTTGATCCTCCTGTTTGTAA
>CAIUQQ010000139.1 GCA_903901345.1 uncultured Bacteroidota bacterium
AACGTGTAAGCATTGCAAAGGCGAGGGATCTGTATACCCAACTATATCTGTAGAATGCAATATGTGTTATAATCACCCTGAAGGTAAGAAAACATGTTGTGAATGCATGGGTAAAGGATGGGAAAAACGTATTATTTCATCAATTTGTGCAACATGTGGTGGATCAGGTCAAAGGTAATTATTATTTTATATTAAAAAATTGAAAAATGATTATGTTATAATACTGTTTAAATTAACAATATATTCTTTAAGGAATTGCGATTAAAGATGAAGCTTAAACAGCTTAAAAAAATAATCGCAGCCTCTCAATCTACTGGGATACTGGATGTTTCTAACATGAAACTTGATTATTTACCACCACTTCCAGAAAATCTGACTAAATTAGTTTGCAATGATAATTTTATAAAACATCTACCATCGCTTCCAGAAAGTTTGACTATTTTGATTTGTAATGAGAATAAACTAGAAGAGCTACCTAGTCTTCCAAAAAATCTGACTTTGTTAGAATGTAATTATAATAAACTTGAAAATCTACCATCACTTCCTAATAGTTTGACAAATATTGATTGTAGTGAAAATAAACTCAATAATTTACCTGAACTTCCTACAAATTTAATAAAGTTATATTGTTCAGATAATCAGATTATAGAATTGCCTTTACTTCCTGAAACATTAGTTACATTAGATTGTAGAAATAATAAACTTTCTATTTTACCTAAACTTCCTGAAACATTGGATACATTAGATTGTCATGGAAATAAACTTTCTATTTTACCAAAGCTTCCTGAAATCTTAAATTTTTTGTTTTGTGGTGATAATAAACTTTCTATTTTACCAAAGCTTCCTGAAACTCTAATGGGTTTGTATTGTAGAAATAATAAACTTCCAATTTTACCTGAACTTTCTAAAAATTTAAGACAATTATCGTGTGATAGTAATCAAATTACAAAATTAACTTTACTTCCTAAAACTTTAGAGGAATTATGTTGTGATGATAATAAACTCTCTATTTTACCAAAGCTTCCTGAAACTCTAAAAATTTTGCGTTGTAGAGATAATAAACTTTCAATTTTACCATTACTTCCTAAAACTTTAGAGATCTTGAATTGTGAAAATAATAAACTCTCAATTTTACCATTACTTCCTAAAACTCTAGAGATCTTGAATTGTGAAAATAATAAACTCTTAATTTTACCTTTACTTCCTGAAACTCTACAATACTTGAATTGTAAAAATAATAAACTCTCAATTTTACCATTACTTCCTAAAACTCTTACAAATATAGAGTTTAAGAATAATCCTTATACTAAGGCATTTAAGTCTAGAGTATATTTGAATCCATATTCTGTCACAAACTGTATTTTTAATATCAAAAATTATTATGAGACCAATGAAAATATAAGAAATCTTCTTGCTGTTCAGCAAATACTTGGAAAAGGAAATAATACTGTTCTCAATGACGATTGTTTGAGTGTTATTGGTTCATATTTTTCTGGAGAACAAAGTTCTCTTAATATAATGATTAATAACATAAAAAAGAATATGTCAATGCTATTATTGGAATGAAGAAGAAGAGAGACACAAAAAACTTTTTTGACGTCAGACGATGCAAACTTGTGAAGATGTGTGGAAAGAGATGCATGAACATGTAATGGCTATGGGTCTCGATGACGACGTGGTGTTACCAGCCATACTTGAAGCCACCACCACCCCTTTGAGT
>CAIUQQ010000140.1 GCA_903901345.1 uncultured Bacteroidota bacterium
ATATTTGAATTATTAATTGAATCATTTGGTAATACATTTACAGTATTATTTTGTGCATTTATATTTACTAAAGCACAAATAAAAAACATACATAAAAATATTCTTTTAAAACTCATTTTTTAAAAATAATTGATATACCCAAAATGTATTTTGGCAGTGTTAAATTCTATTGGATTTTGAAATTGCTTTCCAACAGCATATACTAAAGTAAACAATCCTGCACCGCTTTCAAAAACTATACCCGCACCAAATCCAAATGGATTATCATATTGATTCGTTTTTCGTGATTCGTTTAAATACCAAGCTTGGTTATAAAAAGCAAAAACATTGGAGTTTTTACCTAATAAATACCTCAACTCAGCATTTGTAATTGCAAACTTATTTGCAAATATACTTTGTTCATCGAACCCACGAAGCGTTTTTAATCCACCAATTCGGAAAAGTTCATTCAAAAATAGACTTTCCGTTTGAAGCCATGCCGAATTTACATCAGTTTTTACTGTAAAATTGTTAGTTATTTTAAAATATTTTTCCGCTTTAAATGTAATTCTGTATTGCGTATAGCTTAATTTTATAGAGTCGTATATTTTATAAAAAACTCCGCTTCCATTATCTAATTGTAACGTATTAATTGTTGAATTTTTTAATATGTTTTTTGTGCCAATGGCAAAATCAATTTCAAAAATATATCCTTTAGTAGGATTGGCAAAATAGTTGATTTTTGTTTTCTTGAAACCAATTCCATACAAATCTTTTTTTACGTCATTTATGTTTGGTAAGCTTCTGTTATTTTTAATAAAATTTGTATCTATTGTAATTAAAGAAGTGGATTGTGTAGCATAAAAAACTTTAAAATAATCAGTACCAATAAAACGATATTGAAAAGATAAATCGTTTTGTAAATCAAAAAATGAAGTATCGTAAAGCATTAAATTTAAGCCATAATCAAAAGCAATTTTCGAATTGAAAATATATGGATAATTGAATTTAAATTTTAATTCTTGTGAGTTATTTAAAAAACTTCTGTAATTTAAATCTAGCGATTTTCCGCTACCTAAAATATTCTGTAATTTTAAATTGATATCGCCAGTAATAATTAATTTATTGGCTTGACTACTGTTTGGAGCAAAGCCAATAATTCCATCAAAACTACTTGCTTTTCTATTGTTAATATAGGAAATCAATTTGGCTTTATTTCCATAAAAATATATTACCGATGACTGTGTTAAACTTAAATATGGAAGCTCTGCAATTCTGCTATCGGTTCGTCTTAAAATACTTTCATTATAAAATTTTCCTGCTTTTATATTAGTATAATTTGCTAAAAACCGCTGACTAATATTAACATTTCCAATAACTTTTATAGAATCAAAAAATATTTGTGGACCTTTATTAAATAAAATTTTTGCCGTAATAGAAGAACTATCAATTTGAACAGCATCCAAACCAATAGCTGCAAATGGATAAGAATTGTTTTGAAGCCAAACCAATGCATTTGAAACTTTTTGTGCAAATACATTTGGACTAAAAACTTGATTTGAAAAATCACTAGTTGTAAATCCTGCAGCATTTAATAAATAAAAATCTGCTTCATCATTTTTAATTTTTAACCACTTAAATGATTGATTTAAATTTATAGTTATTTCAGCTGAATCAGGTTTAAAATATTGCGTATTTATAGCAGTTAATATATATGATTTTTGAGTACAAAAAATCAATATTTCATTCACAGTTTGGTGTAATTGCAAACTATCGTTAAACTGATTTGGAAGTTTTATTTCTGCTTGAATCTTTTTAGCATTTGTTCCAATAAAACGGTAATTTACTTTTATTGGATTCTGTGCATGTGCAGCAATATTTGATACCAAAAGGCACCAAAAAAAAATATTGCTTACTGGCTTTGTATTTTTGAACACAATTGCGAAGTAAACAATATTTTTTATAGTTAAAAAATTAAGGTCATTATTAGCGGGTTTCTTTGAAACAAAAAAATTTAAACCACATAGAAACATAGAAAACATAGCCATTAAACTTTGATTTTTTTCAAATCAAAAAATTAAAAAAACTCAATATTCTATAAAAAAATAAAACAC
>CAIUQQ010000141.1 GCA_903901345.1 uncultured Bacteroidota bacterium
AGTTGCTGATGTAATTAATCGTTTTGCGTTTCCTTTTGCTGTTTTCTTTACATTACCACTACCTCGTAAATATTGATGATTTTGCATTTGGTAAGAGTCCATAGTGAGAGTCATACCTTTTCCGTTTTTATGAGCTTTTATAAACTTTTTAAATTGTTCTTTTGATAATTCAATATCATGTCCATTTCCTGCAGAGATACGAACAGAATGGCCATTTAAAATCTTAGAGATTTGAGTTGAGGATAACGGTGCAATACTTGCTTTGTGATACATATATAATAAACTAGATATTATTTTTTAAACCTACATTTTAAAGAGTATAAAATTGATCCTTAATATTCTTGTAATAAGTAGCAGCCGCATTTTTAGAAATTAAATGAACACGAACCATTTTAAATAATAATTCATGTAATTCTGTTAATAAACTTTTATTTGAATTTCCTGCTTCTATTTCGCCAGTTATTAAACCTAATCTATTTTTCATTTGTTCACTTGTTTGTTCAATATTTGTTGGAATCTTTTTTAATTTGTGAAGACCAGATTGAACTATCAAATTATCATAAAGCATTTGTTCATCTTTAATATTCTTTAAATCAGATTGTGTTATTGGTTTATCATCAAACATTTTCATTATTATATCTACAAAATTATCGGAAACTCTTTTATTTTTATGTCCAATGATTTTGTTTCCATTGTGTCGTTTAATACTAAGAATATTTTGATAGAATAGTTTGTTTAAATCCAATGCTATTTTCCCAAAAGGAACCGTTGATGGTAATATGTGATTTTTTATTCCATCACCAACAAATATTGCTTCATCATCTTGATTGCCTTCAGGTTCTAGTTGGTTTCTTCTCTTTAACATACTTTCTTGAACAGGATTAAGATTAGTTTCAGGTTTAGCTTCTGCTACTGCTTTTGGTTTTGCTTTTTTAAGTGTTGCTGCAAAAGGATCTATTTTTGGTCGTTGTCTATTTATTTCAACTGCTGCAAGATGTGCTTTTCTTGCTTCAATTTCATCAGGTGTTAAACCTTCCGTATCAAATGCTGCTAAAGAAGATCCTGGATTTCCTGATGGAATATTTATAGGTGTAGCTACTGTAGCAAATCCCGGATCAACTGATCTAACTCGTGGATTATTCTTAACTATGGCTCTGAACTTTGACAAATCCCATAATCCCTTTTCCAACAAATTATCAATTATCTCTTCTTTTTTTAATCCACTATCAAGATTTAAATCAGGTGTTTCAGTATTTAATTGATTCACAATGGTAAGTATTTCTTGTTTATCGAATTTGGTATATTCTGGTTTTTGTTTGCTGTGTGGCTGGAACCAGAACTTTGCTGTTCTATCGGCGATCCTCGGCGCTCTACAGTACTGTAGTATTACCTATTACAGTAGTACAGTACAGTTGTTGTCGTATGGATATACTACAGCAAATGACTGAAATGATATTAACTTATTAACATTAAGGTAATAGAATAATACTAGGAAAATATTCCCCGAGGAATGCTGTGGGCCACACAAACTAAAAGGGTACACTGGTTTCCCCAGATGCCCACTGGTTTCCTCAGTCACCCACTCCTATAGTTAGGATAACAAAGCTTGCGCTTTGCTGTTCCACACTACGCACAGTACAGCTACTGCGAGTATTTGAATTTATATGTTACTAGTAGGCAGCTACTACTGTAGTAGCTATCTCGCTCGGCTCCGCCCTGCTCGCCAAATTGGTAGTATTCCAATTCTAGTAATACTAATTAGATGTCAA
>CAIUQQ010000142.1 GCA_903901345.1 uncultured Bacteroidota bacterium
CAAGCATATATGGCAGTAGATTATTTAACATCTGCTGTTAGTTATTTTGATTTTTTCTCAATTGATTGTTTTGAAATTGTTAAAAAAGGAAAATATTTAACTGAATTATTAAAACAAAAACAATTAACAAGTGAATTATTGTTATTACCTTTTTTTGAATCTAATTCTGATATTATTAAAAGTTTTAAAGATTATGGTTTAAGCAGTGAAAAAATTAGTAATTTAATTTTATCTATTAATAAAATTGAAAAAGAAAGTTTTTCACAAAGATTTAGAAAATTTTTTAAAAAAAATGAACCAAGTAATTTAAAAAATGTTATTTATTCTTTTGAAGTCTTAAATCTTTTTGAAAAGGCAGCTGATAACGCTCTAAATCGTTTTAAAACACCAGTAATTAGTTCTGAAATTTTATTTATTACTTTGTTAGAAGAAAAAAATAGTAGGGCTGCAAAATTACTAAAAAGTCTTGTCAAAGATGATGTACAATGGTTTTTACTTCGTTACAATATTTTAAAGAAATTACATAATCATGAGTCTAAAATTCGTGGAGATGTTATTAAAAATCATCACTATTTTGCTTATTTGTTAAAAATAAATTTATCTGATCAAGAATTTGAATCATTGCTTGAAAAAGATAAATTAATGTCTGGTGTTTTAACATTTCGAAATATTTTAATTTCTGAAGTTTTAAAATTTAATATCTTTGAATTATTAGAAAAAGAAGTAAAAATTTCAATAAATAAAAAACGTAAATATTCAAATTAGAAGTTTTTAAAGAATCAATTTGTATAATAAAGTCTGAAAGGCGGATGTGGCCAAGTGGTTAAGGCAGTGGGTTGTGGCTCCACCATTCGCGGGTTCAAGTCCCGTCGTTCGCCTCTTTCAATTTCTTAATACTTTTTAAAAATTATAAATTCTAAAATTATTCTGTTTTTTGACTCCTCTACGATTCGTTGGTATCTTTCAATATATTTATATATAAATTCATATAATCTTAAAAGATGGTCAGATATACAGGTCCAAGAATTAGAATTGTTAGACGACTGGGATTATTACCAGGTTTAACAAGAAAAAATATAAAAAATAGAACAAAAACTCCAGGACAACATGGTAAAATTGTTTTTACAAAGAGTAAAAGGTTATCTTTATCAGATGATTACCGTGAAAGACTTTTTGAAAAACAAAAATTACGTTTTAATTATGGAATAAATGAAAAGCAATTAGTTTCTTACTATAAAGAAGCTAAACGAAGAAAAGGTTCTACAGGTTCATTATTATTAGAGTTATTAGAAGCTCGTTTAGATTGTGTTATTTATCGTTTAGGTTTTGCGCCAACAATTCCTTCCGCACGTCAATTAGTAAATCATGGTCACGTAGTTGTCAATAATCACGTTGTAACAATTGCTAGTTTTATTTGCAATAAAGGTGATATGATCTCAATTCGTGAAAAGACTCAATCCCGTAAATTAATTTCAGAAAATTTTGAAACGCAACAACAGAAAAGAACATTAATTCAAAGAAGGATGAAACGTGTGAATTTAACAAAATCACGTTTTCATAGTTTATTACCTTCACATTTAGAAATTAATCCAGATACTTTGGTTGGAAAGTTTTTATCACCTGTTAAACGTAAAGATGTACTTGTAAGAGTTAATGAATTAAAAGTTGTTGAATATTATTCTAAATAAAAATTTAAACTGTTATTATTATCATTTTTTGATTATAATAGTAGTTTATATATAGACAGTCTGAGGTTAAATAATTTCTAATATATTAGTATCTTATTAATTATTCTAGCAGCTAAAATAGGATTTTTTTGTTATAAAATAAAAAAATTTATAAAAATGTATTAAAACTTTTAAGAGAGATATACAAGATGAGTGATGCATCAGAAAGAACGCGTATTAAATCAGAACGTTATGAATCTGGAGTAATTCCATACAAAAAAATGGGATACTGGGATGCAGATTATACAATTAAAGAGTCTGACGTTTTATGTCTTTTCCGTTTAAAACCTCAACCGGGTGTTGACCCTATTGAAGCAGCAGCTGCAGTTGCTGGTGAATCTTCTACAGCTACTTGGACAGTTGTATGGACTGACTTATTAACAGCTTGTGATGTTTACCGTGCTAAAGCTTACTACGTAGAAGAAGTTCCAAATGTACCTGATGAATTTTTTGCTTTTATCGCTTACGAATGTGATTTATTCGAAGAAGGATCAATTTCAAACTTAACAGCATCTATCATCGGTAACGTATTTGGTTTCAAAGCTGTTAAAGCTTTACGTTTAGAAGATATGCGTATTCCTTATGCATACTTAAAAGGATTCTTAGGTCCTGCTGCTGGTGTTATTGTAGAACGTGAAAGACTTGACGTTTTTGGACGTCCTTTACTTGGTGCTACTGTAAAACCTAAATTAGGTCTTTCTGGTAAAAACTATGGTCGTGTAGTTTACGAAGGATTAAAAGGTGGTTTAGACTTCTTAAAAGATGATGAAAACATCAACTCTCAACCATTCATGAGATGGCGTGAACGTTTCTTATATGTAATGGAAGGTGTTAATAAAGCTGCAGCAAGAACAGGATCTGTTAAAGGTTCTTACTTAAACGTTACTGCTGCTACAATGGAACAAATGTATGAAAGAGCAGAATTTGCTAAAGAACTTGGTTCTGTAATTGTTATGATTGACCTTATTATTGGTTACACAGCAATCCAAAGTATGGCTTACTGGGCTCGTAAAAATGACGTTATTCTTCATTTACACCGTGCTGGTCACTCAACATATACTCGTCAAAAAACTCATGGTATTAACTTCCGTGTAATTTGTAAATGGATGCGTATGTCTGGTGTTGATCATATCCACGCTGGTACAGTTGTAGGTAAATTAGAGGGAGATCCAAATGCAGTTAAAGGTTTCTACAATACATTATTATTACCTGCATTAAAAGAAGACCGTTTAACTGGTATTTTCTTTGATATGGATTGGGCTTCTTTAAGAAAATGTTTACCAGTAGCTTCTGGTGGTATCCACTGTGGTCAAATGCACCAATTAACATACTTATTAGGTGAAGACGTAGTATTACAATTTGGTGGTGGTACAATCGGTCACCCTGATGGTATTCAATCTGGTGCAACTGCTAACCGTGTTGCTTTAGAATCTATGGTATTAGCTAAAAACGAAGGTCGTGACTACTTAAAAGAAGGTCCAGACATCTTAAAAACTGCTGCTAAAGATTGTCGTCCTCTACAAGTAGCTTTAGATTTATGGAAAGCTATTACTTTCGATTATGCATCTACAGATACATTAGATTTCGAAAGTACTCCAGTTAAATCTGCTTCATAAGAGCATTTTTAAATTTATATTTATTTTGAGTTTTACCTTTTAAAAAAAATTAAAAACTAAAGGAATTAAAATTATGACAAGAGTTA
>CAIUQQ010000143.1 GCA_903901345.1 uncultured Bacteroidota bacterium
TCTATTTTATTTTTTTTAAATAAATAAATATTTTAATTTAAAAAATTCATAAAGTAACTATTGTTAATTTTAATTCTATACTGTGTTTTTTGTTAATTAACTGACCATTAGATTAAGAAAGATTAAGGATGAAGTTTTAATTGTGAAGTATTAATTTTTAAGAGTGAAGTTTTAAATATGAAGTTATATTGTAATCAACCCGAAATCTGTAACTCGAAACACGAAACTCGGAATCATAAATAAAAACTATACTTTAGTGCCATCAAATTATAAACCTTCATGAAATTATTAGACTTAGCATATAACCAAAATATAAACTTACAATGCACCAATAAAACAGATTGTATTTTTATGCTAACATTGAATAAAAGCTTGGAAAACCATATTCATACTTTTCATGCAGCTGCTATATTTTCATTGGCGGAAGCCACCAGCGCGCAGTTTTTAATAAATACCTTTAAGGTTTTTGAAAACAGTGTAGTTCCATTGCTAAGAGCAACCAACACAAAGTATAAAAAACCTGGATTAACAAATATATATGCTAAAGCAATATTGATGAATGAATCCAAAGAAGAAATAATTAGTATGTTGAATAATAAAAAACGTGCTTTGGTAACTATAAAAGTGGAGGTAACAGACGAAACTGATTCTATAATATTTACTGGAACATTTGAATGGTTTTTAAGCATGAATGCACAATAAAAAAAGGCACCATCAACATTTTATTATTGACAGTGCCTTTCAGTATTTGCATTTATTATATTAAGTTAGTTCTTTAAAAATTTAGTGTAGTAAATTTGATCTTTTACTGCTATTTTTACTAAGTACATTCCATTGTTTAAATCGTTAATTGGAACTATTAGTTGTTTGTTTAATAATGCTTTATAAACTTGCTTACCTGTTAAATCAATCAATGTTAACAACCCCTCATTGGTGCTTTCAGCAATTTCTATTGTAATAAAATCTTTGGCTGGATTTGGATACACTTTAACATGTGAATTAGTCAATAATGTTTCAACTGAAGTATTCGTTATCACTATTTGTTTTGACGAAGTATCGGTACAATTGTTTTTATTTTTAGCTATTAATTTAACCGTATAATTACCGCTTTTATTATAAGTAAACGAAGCATTATTTAACAGCGATGATGAATTACCAGCATCACCAAATAACCACAAACTACTGGTGGAATCGGATGATAAATTGGTAAACACTACTTTGTTTTTATTTACATTATTACTGTCTGTTTTAAAGTATTCAAAACTAAAATTAGCAGTTGGATTTGGGTAAATGGTAATTGTTACTTCGTTCGATGAATCACTGCAATTTGTAATGGTATCAGTAACTATTGCTTTAACTGAATTAATAGCATTTACGGTAAATAAATTTTTAAAATCTACAAAATCTAAGCTGCTTGAAAACAATAGTTTTCGTGTTGGAATAATTTGATAATATTTAAACAAATGTGAGTTAGCACCTTTAGCCGTTCTAGCATCTATGGTTTCCCCTTGGCAGTAGGTAGGAACAAACTTATCGGGAACTAAATTAGGTTTTATTGGACTAATATTCCCTTTTATAACAAAGGTAGAATCTACTATTGGACAAACATTATCGGTGCTGTCTTTTACTTTTATTCTTACTAAGTTATTGCCATTTTTAGCATTAAAAGTATAAAGTGTATTTCGACTAAAAGCCGACACAATACTTTCAAACTCATATTGAATTAAGTAATTGGGATTAGTTATAGTAAATAATTCAATAGATGAAGGATTGCTAGTATTCAAACTATTGATACATATATTTTTATTATAAGCATATGTAATATTGATAGGATTACAACCATTGTTCACACAAGTTTTAGTGCCTATAATTCCCGCGCCACATGGGCCAATTGCTTTTGCTCTTACCAAAATAGTAACAGATGAATTAGGCAACAATCCTGTTACAGTATGCGATAATTGATTAGCACCATTAGCATTGCTCCATGAATTTCCACTATTTGTACTGATTTCATAATTGCTAAATCCTGAAACTTGTAGCCAAGTATACTGCATGCTTGAAGTAGTGCTATTACCACATAAAACTGTAGGTGCAGTTGCTTGTTCTTGAATTAAAATATATTTGTTTGGCAATGTATTGGCACAACCATTCTGAGTAATTTTTGGAGTTATTTTAAAAACACCACCTATGTTTCTTTTTAAAACAAATAAAGGATCAGCACTTGATTGAACAAGTGTATCGTTTACAAAATACTGAGTAGTAAAACCACTTCCTGACAAGTCAAATACCACCGAATCGTTTTTACAAATGGTATCTTTTGAAGCAAACAATACCGATTGAGGTAGATTGACTTTAATAGGTTTTATAAAACTAGAATTTGCAAAGCAACCCGTTGAATTAGTAACCCTTACTCGGTAATTTAAACTATCAGCCACTCTAATTGACGAAGTCGTAAAGTTTCCTGGAGTCCATAAATACTGTAAACCCGTTCCAGTATTTGCTTGAAGAGTAATACTATCATTGCTACAAATAGTTAAACCGTTGGGAGTAGTAATGTTTGCTGTTGGCTTAGCATTTACTATTATATTTAAACTTACTACTGGCGATGAACCATCGGCATTGGCAGTTGTTAATCTAATTGTTTTTGTACCAGTGGTGGTATAAACTACATATACATTTTGCCCACTTGCCAAACTTGGATTGTTATTTAAAAACTGCCAACTGAAGGTAGTAGGATTATTGATTCCACTTCCTACCAAATATAAAGTATCGCCCAAACAAATGGTAGTACTTGAAGGAGTAATTACCGCAGTAGGAAGATTTGTTATTGCCTGACTTAAAGTAAATGTTTTCAAATAAATTAAATCTCCAGAATTGTTTGAGTTAGCATTTGAACCATTAAACGCAGTATAAAAAGTTACTGTACCTGTGCCCGAAAGCGGTGCAGTCCAATTAAACGACCATGATGAACCTGTACTTCCGTTTTGTGAAAGATAGGATTTGCTAGAACTAGTTTGTAAACTTGTTCCAGTGCCCGCAGTTATAGTTCCTGCCATTGCATTAGAAGAATTTAAACTAGTAAGCTGAAATCCATTTTTACTAGTAGCAGCTGAATTTCCATTCATTGTTAATGTATAAATGGTTCCAGGAACATATCCATTAGTTGGCAAACCCGTTAAAGCTATAGAATTCCATGCTGTTCCACTTGTTATAGCCGAACCACTGTGGCACGATGTACAGTTTCCATTACCAGGATCGCCAGCATTAGCAGCAGGAGGATTACTGGTAGTTGTAAAAACTGTAATTGAAAATAAGCAAATGGCAAATAAACTTATACTGCGGTAGATAGTAGATGTTTTTATTATATAATTAAAATTTTGTTTTGCAATAATATATTAATTAAATATTAATCAAAAACATGCTTTGTCATATTTCAACCCTCTTCTTTTATCATTTCAAATTATTAACCCAATAGCTATAAATAAATGCAAACAAACTTTATACCTTTGTCCGTGGTTTTATTACAGTAACCAATAGCAAAAAAAGCTAGCTGCTATAAGCTAGAAGTCAGTAGCCAGAATCAATGCAAAACAAACACCAATTAATAACCACTTCCGATGGTTCGCATACTTTATTTCATGAAGCATTGAACGAAACGTATCATTCTAAAAATGGTGCCTTGCAAGAAAGTTTGCATGTGTTTATTCAAAATGGATTGGTGAATTATTTAAGTAAAAATAATATTAAAGCCATCCATATTTTTGAAGTAGGATTTGGAACTGGATTGAATGCTATTCTTACTTTAAAGGAAGCTATGAATAGAAATAAAAAAATAAAATACACCTGCCTCGAAGCTTTTCCATTAAGTATTGATACCATCAACCAATTGAATTATTTAGAAGAGGAAAGCGCTATTTTAAAATCTTTATTTGATAAAATGCATCAATGTAATTGGAACGAATGGGTAGAAATAAATGAACATTTTTCTATTTATAAAATGGAAAATAAATTAGAACTTACTAGCACCAACGAATTATTACAAATAAGTAATCCATTCAACATTATTTACTTTGATGCATTTGCACCAGATAAGCAACCTGAACTTTGGACAACAACTATTTTTAAAACTATATTTGCTGCCATGAACAATGGAAGTTTATTGGTTACTTATTCGGCAAAAGGTGATGTAAAAAGAGCCTTGCGCGAAGTTGGTTTTATAGTAAAAAGATTAGCTGGCCCAATTGGAAAAAGACATATGCTGTGTGCGGATAAAGCGAATAGTTTATAGACCATAGACCATAGCTAAAAAATTTTATTAACCAATTAACTCAATCAACATAATTAACCAATCCACTCAACCATGCAAATAAATTATCTCATCATCGGACAAGGATTAGCTGGTACATTATTGGCTAAAGAATTATTAGCAACGAACGAAAGTTTTTTGATAATTGATGCCTTTAAGGAAAGTACATCTACCAAGGTAGCTGCCGGAATGTATAATCCTATTAGTGGCAAACGAATGGTGAAAAGTTGGAATGCCGATGAACTTTTACGCGATACTTTTGAAGCTTATAACTCGTTAGAAAAAATGCTTGATTGTAAGTTATTATTCCAACAAAATATTTACCAATTATTTGGTTCGGTGAAGGAACAAAATGACTTATCGAGCCGCATGGACAATGAAGATTTTTCGAAACATGTAAATTTATTTCCTGCCAAAGAACCTAATTTGAATGATGCCTTTGGAGCATTTGAAATAAAAGAAACTGGTTGGGTTTACACGCGTTTATTGATTGAAAAAATGCGCGCATTTTTAATTGAAAAATCAAGTTTGATAGATGAAAAATTTGATTACAATTTATTGGAAAACATAGCAGGAAATTGGCATTATAAAAACATCGTTGCCAAGCATGTTATTTTTTGTGAAGGTTATGAAAACATACACAATCCTTTCTTTAATTACTTACCATTTGTGCTTTGCAAAGGCGAAGTGTTTACTATAAAATGTAATGATATAGCAAAAGATAAAATTATAAAAAAA
>CAIUQQ010000144.1 GCA_903901345.1 uncultured Bacteroidota bacterium
ACCTACTAATAAACCAAGGGTTGAATAGGTATCGGATTTTAAATGCGCACCGCTAGCAATTAATATTGGCGAGTTTTCTTTTTTACCTTTTGTAACACATAAATGTCCAACAAAATAATAAAGTAGAAGTTATATTGCCATTTGAAAACGAAGTAATTCCACTAATAAAAACTATAAAAACTATAAAAACTGAAAATGAAACTTCTGAAAGTCTAACAATATTAGTAGTTGACGACAATTCAGTAAATATATTTCTAATAGAATCAATGTTGAAAAACATATTGCCAAATGCTAAAATTTTTAAAGCAAGAAATGGTTTTGCTGCTGTAAAAGCTTTTTCGGAAGAGCAACCCGATTTAATTTTAATGGATGTACAAATGCCTGAAATGAATGGATATGATGCAACTAGAGAAATTAGAAGCATAGAAACAAATGGAAGAGTTCCAATTATTGGTTTAACTGCTGGTGTTTTGTTTGGTGAAAAAGAAAAATGTTTGGCAGCAGGAATGGATGAATTTATTACAAAACCTGTTGTAAATGAAACGATAGAAAAAGTAGTAAATAAATGGTTGGTTTATGTAAATCAATTTGATAAAATTTAATATTATTTATTCAAAATAAAGTTGAAAATAGCTGTAAACACTCGGTTTTTGTTAAAAAACAAATTAGAAGGATTTGGTCATTTCACCAATGAAACTTTAAAGCGAATGGTATTAAACAATCCTCAAGTTCAATTCTACTTTTTGTTTGACCGTGCTTTTGACCAAAGTTATATTTATGCAAAAAATGTAATTCCAGTTGTAATTCCTCCACCTGCTAGGCATCCAATTCTCTGGAATATTTGGTTTAATATTTCAATTTCTTTTTGGCTAAAAAAAAATAAACCAGATTTGTTTTTAAGTCCTGATGGTTTTGCGTGTTTAACTACAAAAACTAAACAGTTAAGTGTTGTTCACGATTTAGCATTTGAACATTTTGAAGATGGAATTCAAAAATCGCACTTAAAATATATGCGAAAGAATTCACCAAAATTTGCTAATAAAGTGAATAGAATTGCTACTGTTAGCCAGTTTTCAAAAAATGATATTATTGATAAATACAAAATAAATCCTGCTAAAATTGATGTGGTTTATAACGGTGCCAATAACTTATTTCAGCAAATTTCGAAAACTGAAAAAGATGAAATAAAAGAAAAATATAGCGCTGGAAATAATTATTTTCTATATGTAGGTTCTATTCATCCTCGTAAAAATGTTGTTAGTTTGCTACAAGCATTTGATTCATTTAAAAGTCAGACAAACAGTAATTTTAAATTAGTTCTAACAGGCAGAATGGCCTGGAAAACAGGTACTGTGAGCAATGTTTTTAACCAAATGAAATATAAAAATGATGTGATATTTACTGGTTATTTAAGCAATGAAGATTTAGCAAAAATAACTGCTGCTGCTTTTGCCTTGTGTTATGTTTCATTATTTGAAGGCTTTGGAATTCCAATTATTGAAGCCATGAAATGTGGTGTTCCTGTTATTTGCAGCAACACTTCATCCATGAAAGAAATAGGGGAGGGTGCCACTGTTCAAATTAATCCAAATAGCATTGAAAGCATTACTTATGCAATGGTTTTGTTGAGTAAAGATGAAGCATTACAACAAACTTTAATAGCAAAAGGATTGGAAAGACAAGCAGCGTTTAGTTGGGATAAATCGGCTGAATTACTTTGGCAAAGTTGCTTAAAAGCAATGGAAAAGTAATACCAGTTATATAATAAATAGAGTATTAAATTCGAAAAAATTAAATAAGAAATTCGAAAATTTATTTGATTTAGAAAGCCTATGAATCGCTTTATAGTTTATTTTGCTTTGCATCAAAACTTTCCTTACCCGACAATATTTCAAAATAAAGAATAAAATCAGCAGCTAAACTATAAAAAGGATATTGAAAGGTAGCAGGTTTATTTTTTTCAAAAAAGAAATGACCAATCCATGCAAATCCGTAAGCTAAAATTGGTGAAAACAATAAAACAGTTACTTCATGAAATATAAATGAGCCAAAGAAAATAAATATAAATAAACTAGTTCCAATAAAATGTAGCATTCTACTTGTTTTATTTTGGTGTTGGCTCAA
>CAIUQQ010000145.1 GCA_903901345.1 uncultured Bacteroidota bacterium
AAAAAAACGAAATATATTCCATCAATAAATCTATTTGGAACATATGGAACTACAGGTTTTGGATATGACAAACAACCAAACGAATTTTTAAAGTTTTTCCCAATAGGCTTTGCTGGCATTCAATTAAACTATTCCCTATTTAACGGCACAGTTACTCAACTAAAAATCAATCAGAAAAAACTAGAACTACAAAACAGTGAGTTACAAATAAATTTAGTGTCGGAGCAAAACAACATGCAAATTCAAAATGTAAAAGTGCAACTATTAGTGGCTATAAAATCAGTTAAAACTTCAGAAGAACAAATACAATTAGCCCAATTAATTTACGATCAAACTTTATTACAAAATCAAGAAGGAACAGCAAATATTACAGACATTATACTAGCTGACAATTCATTGCGAGAAGCGCAACAAACCAACCTAAATTCAATAATTGAATACATGAAAGCAAATTTGGAACTAAAAAAACTTACAGGAAACTTATCAATTAAAAATTAGAAATTACGAATAACAAATAATAAAATAAAGATATGAATTGGAAAAAAATAATCGGAATTATTGCAGGAATTGCAATGGTGGCCATTGTAGTTATAAAACTAAAAAGCAATAAAGAAACTGCTGTTCAAAAAGTATATAATTACGATAAAGAGCAAGCCATAAATGTACAAAAAGAAACCATAAAATTAGGAAATATTGCTGATGAAACATTGTATTCAGGAACGTTTGAACCGAATAAAGAAACAAAAATAAGTGCCGAAATTCAAGGAAAAATAAATTCAGTAATGGTTGATTTAGGTGATCAAGTAACTAAAGGTCAATCATTAATTCAATTGGATAATTCATTATTGAAACTACAATTACAAACCATAGAAGTACAGTTGGAAGGATTAGTTGCAGATGTAAATCGTTATACCATTTTAGCAAAATCAGATGCCATTCAGGGAATACAATTAGAGAAAGCAGCATTAGGCTTAAAGGCGGCAAAAGTTCAAAAAGCTACCTTGATTGAACAAATAAATAAAACAACAATAAAAGCGCCATTTAATGGAATAATTACCGCCAAATTAAGTGAAGAAGGAGCCTTTGCAGCACCAGGAATTCCTTTGCTTCAAATTACTGATATTTCAATTTTAAAGTTTAGTGTAAATATACCAGAAAACGAGCTGAATCTTTTTAAACTGAATAACAATTACACCGTTTATACCGATGCGTATAACAAAATTTCATTTACAGCAAAAGCTACCATGTTGGGAAGTAAAGCAAATATAGGAAGTAGTTTTCCTGTTCAATTTATGGTAAAAAACACGCCAGATTTTAAAATAAAATCAGGCATGTTAGGAAAAGTATCTTCCAATGTTTTGGGTAATAAAACAGCAGCAAATGAACAAGCCATTGTCATTCCATCGTCAGCAATTATTGGCTCTGCCAATAAACCTCAAGTATATTTAGTAAAAAACGGAAAAGCTGTTTTACAAAACATTATTGTATTGAAAAAAATGAATAATAAATCTGTTGTAAAAAGTGGTTTGAAAGTAGGCGATGTAATGGTTACTAATGGTTTTATTAATCTTTTTGAAAATGCAAATGTTTCAATTAAATAAAATCCTAGAAAAATGAATATAACAGAAATTTCAATCAAACGTCCATCACTAATCATAGTACTTTTTAGTGTATTTACTCTTTTGGGTTTTATAGGATATAAAAACTTAAGTTATGAATTAATGCCCGACTTTAATCAGCCAGTTGTGGTAATAAAAACTGTATATCCTGGAGCGGAACCAAATGAAGTGGAGAATTCAGTTTCCCGAAAAATAGAGGATGCTTTATCAAACTTAGAAGGAGTAGATTACTTGGTTACTAAATCATTGCCTAACGCATCTATTATCATTGCAAATTTAAAATATGGAACTAATTTAGATAAAACAATGCAAGATGCGCAGCGATATATTGACAATATTCGCAAAGATTTACCTCAGGATATTTTAAGTCCTGTGATGAGTAAAGTATCGCCAAACGACTTGCCAATTATGTCGATTAGTGCATCAAGTAATTTGCCTGCAACCGACTTTTACCGGAAAATGAAAGATGAGTATTTGCCACAAATTCAACAAATAAAAGGTGTGGCAGAAATTACCATTTTAGGTGGTGAAGAAAGAGAAATACAAGTAAAAGCAAATCAAGATAAATTGAAACTTTATAAGGTTTCTCTTTTCCAAGTAGTAGAAGCTATTAACCGTTCAGGATTAGATTTACCAGCCGGAAAAGTTCAAACAAATACAGAGAATAATTCAGTACGATTAACAGGAAAATTTACCACATTAGACGATATAAAAAATGTGCAAGTGGCCATGCCAATTCAAGGCAGCCCGGTTTATGTAAAAGATGTAGCAACAGTTATTGATGGCATCAAAGAAACTAAATCAATAAGCCGCTATAATGGTAAAAATGGAATAGGATTACTACTAAAAAAACAAGGTGATGCCAATGCTGTAGATGTATCGAAATTAGTGCGTGCAACTTTCAAAAAAATAGAAGAACAAAACATGGCTGCAAGCACCCAATTTATTATAGCTGACGATAGCACTGACAATACCATAGCAGCTGTAAATTCTGTAGTTTTCGATTTAATTTTAGCGGTAATTTTGGTTTCACTGGTCATGCTATTATTCCTTAGAAGTTTCAGAAATTCACTGATTGTAATTGTTGCCATTCCAACTTCATTGGTAACAGCTTTTGCCGTTATGTGGCTTTTGGGCTATACACTAAACTTAATGACACTGCTGGCCATGTCGCTTATTATAGGAATCTTGGTGGATGATGCTGTGGTGGTATTGGAAAATATTCAAAAGCATTTAGACAAAGGAAAAGATAAAAGCATAGCTGCTATGGATGGTAGAATGGAAATTGGTTTTGCGGCATTGTCAATTACTTTGGTAGATGTGGTGGTATTTTTACCCATACTTTTTTTACAAGTATTTGTTGCTGATATGCTCAAACAATTTTCAGTTGTAGTGGTAACATCAACGCTAACAAGTTTATTGGTAGGATTTACGCTTACACCTTGGCTAGCTTCAAGAATTGGAAAGAAAGAAGATTTAAAACCTACCAATTTCTTCAATCGTTTTTTGCTTTGGTTTGAGGAACAATTAGAAATTTTTACCAATTGGTATGGAATAAAATTGGTGTGGGTTTTAAGTCATAAACTAATTTTTACTGGAATTGTTTTGTTCCTTTTTGTAATGACATTAGGTATTATGAAACAAGGAATTATTGGCAAAGAATTGATTTCAACGGGAGATCAAGGAAAGTTTAGAATGGCACTGGAATTTGATAAATTTACCTCTATTCAACAAAATAATTTAATTGCTCAGCAAATAGAAAATTACATCATCAAGCAACCAGAAGTGTTAACAGTGTTTAGCAATATTGGTGGACCAAGCACTGGAATTGGCAGTTTGGGAGTTGGCTCGGTTAATAAAACTGAATTTACTATTCAATTACGAAACAAAAAAAATGAACTACAAGAAAAGAATTTAAAGAAAATACCTACCGAAATATTTATGAAAAAACTTCGGGAAGATTTGAAGTCAAAATTTTCGGGAATAAATTTTTCAATGGCCGCTTTAGGATTGGTTCCGCGCTCCGCACCAATTGAAATTACATTGAGTGGAAGTAACTTGAATTTGGTAATGAAAACTGGTAATGATTTAAAAGCAATAGTTGAGAAAATTCCCGGTGCCGACAATGTGCGTTTATCTGTTGAACAAGGTAGTCCAGAATATAAAATAATTCCTGACAAAGATAAAATGCAGCGATTGGGTTTAACAACTGCTTATGTAGGAATAAATTTAAGAACTGCCTTTACTGGCAATGATGATGCTACATTAACAGAAAATGGAACGGAGTATCCAATCAGAATTTGGCTAGATGAATTTAACCGTCAAAATTTTGAAGATGTAAAAAAACTTTCCATCATCAATCCTCAGGGAATTCCTTTAGAAATTTCTCAATTTGCCAATGTTGAACAAGATATTTCACCATCATTATTAGAACGAAAAGATCGTCAACCAGCAGTGAGTTTAACAGCAGATGCCTTAGGTCGTCCCTCTGGAACAGTGGCTGATGAAGTAGTTGCTTATTTAAATAAAAATCCATTGCCAAATGGCATACAAATGACTTGGGGAAGCGATGTAAAAAGGCAAAATGATAGTTTTGGTGCTTTAGGTTCAGTTTTATTGGTTTCGTTTTTACTTATCTACCTAATTTTAGTAGCACTTTACGATAATTTCATATATCCATTTGTAGTTTTATTTTCTATTCCTGTGGCCATAATTGGCGCATTTTTAGCATTGAATTTAACCATGAATAATTTAAGTTTATTTGCTTTGTTAGGTTTAATTATGCTCATGGGTTTAGTTGTAAAAAATGCCATATTAATTGTAGATTTTACCAATCAATTAAAAGCAGAAGGTGTGCATTTTAAAGAAGCAATTATACAAGCTGGAAAAGGAAGAATGCGCCCAATATTAATGACCACTTTGTCAATGGCCATTGGAATGTTACCCATTGCAATGGCTTCAGGAACGGGCTCAGAATGGAAAAACGGATTGGCTTGGGTCATTATTGGCGGTTTGCTTTCCTCATTAATTCTTACCGTATTTTTAGTACCAATGATTTATTATTTGGTAGATTCCTTGAAATTAAGAATGTAAAAATTAAGAATTACGAATGTGGCATATTAAAAATAAAACTATTGCAATTTTTGCAATAGCAACAATTTTATTTTCATTTATAGAGCCAAAAGAAGCAGTTTATTCTTTAACGGTTACAGTATATAATTTGCGCAATCAAAACGGTTTAGTTCAGTTTGCTTTGTATAATAAAAATGGCTCAATTCCTGATGAAAATTACAGCAATTATTGCAAAATGTTAAAAGGAGAAATTGTAAATAATTCATCAAAAATTACATTTACAAATATTCCAAAATGCAAATATGCTGTAAATGTTTTGCATGATGAAAACAGGAACGGAAAAATTGAAAAAGGATTTATTTTACCAAAAGAAGGGATTGGATTTTCTAATTTTGAAACCATTGGTTTTACCAACAGACCAAACTTTTTAAAAGCAAGTTTTGATGTAAGTGAGAATAAAAATGTAACCATCAAAATGATTTATTTCTAAATAAAAAAACACACATAATAAACTTTAATTATGTGTGTTTTTGTTTAAAAATAATTAGTAATTTCTATTATCGAAATAATCTTTGCGTTTTGGATATTTTAATTCTTTCATTACATCTGATTTTGGATTGATTTGAAAGTTAAAGAATGAAAATCCTCCAGGAGCAATTGGACTCCAACTGAAAGTAAATACCCAACAATGTAAATCACGTTTTAAGTCAAGAAATAAACTTGCAATTTTTTTGTTTACAAAATCGTAACCCGATGAATACCCTAATGACCAACTTTTTGTTAAGGTAACATTTCCACTAAAACCTAGTGTTTGAATATAAGCAGATTTTGTTAAATCTTTGTAATCGTTAGCTTGGTAGCTTATAGCATAATTTAAATTAAGTGACCAAGGTAAATCGTAGGCCATATAACCCCATTTTTCACTTTCTTTTTTCCGCTCTTCTTTTTTCTTTTTCTTTCCTTCAAAAGTAGCCTGTGAAAATCCGTAACCAAAATTCAAATTGGCATTGGTAATTTTTCCTAAAGTTCCATCTTTGTCAAAATAATATTGATTTACCCTTTGAATT
Source organism: uncultured Bacteroidota bacterium (assembly GCA_903901345.1). Classification (GTDB taxonomy): domain Bacteria; phylum Bacteroidota; class Bacteroidia; order UKL13-3; family UKL13-3; genus JAAFJM01. The sequence continues at coordinate 5,759 of CAIUQQ010000145.1, forward strand.
CTACTATAATTATTTTGAGTGACAATGATATTTTGATAAGGATCTAAGGTTGCATAAGCATTTATAGCCAATGTTTTGAATAAAGTTGTACGCCCACTTATTGAAATATTTGTTAGATTTAATGAATCGGCAAAAATATTATAAGCACCGCCAAAACTTAAACTTTCAAGTAGCTTAATTTTTGTTTCTTTCATGGCAGTATCTTTACCTGTTCTCAGTTTAAGTTCTAAATTATTATTCAGTCCAAAAGTTATATTTCCTTGTTTACCTTGCCCCGGGGAACCTCCATAACTACTTTCAAAAATGGAATATTTCATCATTTTCCCTGTACTATCAGCTTGCACATCTCGGTAAAAACCCCACATATTATCACTAAAATCTGGTGAATAACTAAATCCTAAATTAGGATCAGCTACATGCCTAATTGCTGCTACTTTACCTTTTTTAAACGTTAACATTCCATACCATTTAGTGCTTAAAGAAGCACCAGTATTAAATGAAAACCACCTGCCAAATTCACTGACTATTTTAGTTTGAAGTGCATTATTTACAAATTCTTTTCTAACAGTTGTTGGTGCCCAGTTTTCTTTATAATTTGCACTTACACTAAGTACATAAAACTTAAATAATTTAAAAGAAGTATTGATAGGAATTACATGAGTAATTCCATATTTAAAAGTGGTATCAACATATTTACCCCAATTTACCTCGTTTCTTTGTTTAAACAAAACACTATCAATTGCTGTAAATGAATTACTGAATGCAGCACTGTAACTCATGTTAATTTTTTCATACCAATATTCTGGCTGAGATTTACTTTTAGGTTTAAAAGGATTGAAAGCTGCAACTGTAAAATTTACACTGGGTAAAGTAGCTGACAAAGTTCTGGTTTGTAAATTTTGAGAAACATTGGCCGATGACGACAAATTATATTTACCATTTTTAAATCCCCTAGAAAACGAAATACTTGATTGGGAGGTGGAATTAAATTGAGTAGCACTTCTTAGCGCATTTTGAGCATAATAATTTGAACTTACAAAATTTACACTTGCACTAAAAGTGGTAAATGGCCTTGCTCGTCCATCCATAGCGTGATTCCAACCTATGGAATAAGTTCCTTGTTCGTAATAACTTGCGTCATCAGGGTTTCCAAATTTATTATTTCCAAATAAAATATTTACCGCACCACTATATTTATACCTATTACTATAATTTGACTTTACATTCAACGTCCAACTTAAATTTGTGTAAATATCACCAAGTAGTGTTAAATCCATCTTCTCACCTAAACCCAAATAATACCCACCTTGACGAATATTAGGCCCACGTTGCGCATCTATGCCATATTGCGGTATAATTACACCCGATTGTTGACCACGTTTTAAAGGAAATATTCCAAAAGGTAAAAATAATGGCGTTTGAATACCTTCAATTACAAAATTAGCAGGGCCAGTAATTAATTTTTTGCCGGGAACAACTTTTATTTTTTTTGAGCCAATATAAAAATGTGGATGTTCAGCATCGCAGGTTGTATAATAAGCACCATCAATATAAAAATTATTTTCAGGGTCGCGTTTTACATTGGTACCTTTAACATAACCATCTCCTTCTTTGGTTTTAAATTCTTTTAAATACCCTTTTTTAGTTACAAAATTATAGGTAATTTTTACAGCTTTATAACTATTTTCTCCTTGCTTAAAATCTGGTGCACCAATGATGGCTCCAAGACTATCCATTTTTCCCAAACTGGAAATAGTATTCCTATTTAGGTCTATTGTTATGCGTTCTGAACTATTGTTTAAGTCTTCATACAAAACCTTGGCTTCGCTATATAAATCAAAGGTTCGCACCGAATCTACAAACACAATTGAGTCTTTGGCCGTATATTTGACAATACTCTTAATAGCTGATTTATTCCTTGGCAAATAGCTTAGGTTTGCTTTTATTAGGCTATCGTTATTTAAATTGCTGTTTTTATTATTTGTGCTGCTAGTATCTGAAAATAATTGTGCTGATATTCTGACAGTTGTGTCTTTAATATTTTTTCGAATTGCGACAGTGCCGTTAGAATCAATTTTTTTACCTTTACTTTGCTGAGCAACAATAAAATTAACATTTAAAAAACTGCAAATAAATAAAATAGCAAAATACTTTAAACAACTAGTAAAAGGAGTTTGGCTGTTAAAAAACAAATGATATGAAAGGTTATTATTCATTATTGAGGTTTGCAAAACTAATTAATCTTGGCAAATTCGCTAAGATTGAAAATTTCATGCCAATATTGGTACTGTTGATATCTATCAATGCGGCTTTACCTGCATTAAACAAACGACAAGTAAAAACCATCGTTATAGATGCTGGACATGGTGGGCATGATCCTGGTTGTCAGTATGGTGGAATAAAAGAAAAAGAAGTTACTTTAAAAATTGCGCTTGAATTAGGAAAAAAATTAAGTGAAGAACTTTCTGATGTAAAAGTAATTTTTACTAGAAAATCAGATGAATTTGTAACACTTTGGGATAGAGCAAATATTGCAAATAGAAACCAAGCTGATTTATTTATTTCTATTCATTGCAATGCAAATAAGAACACTGAAGTTAGTGGTACTGAAACATTTGCAATGGGGCTACATAAAGCCGAAAGTAATTTGGAAGTTTCAATCAGAGAAAATGACGTTATATTAATGGAAAAAAACTATGAAGAACGTTATGAAGGTTTTGATCCTAACTCACCTGAAACTCACATTATTCTATCGTTACACCAAAATGCTTATTTGGATAAAAGTATAGATTTGGCATCAAGAATTGAAAAATATTTTGTTAAAAACAAAGTAAATACTAGCAGAGGCGTAAAACAAGCAGGTTTTGTGGTGCTTTGGAAAACAAAAATGCCTAGTATATTAATTGAAACTGGCTTTTTATCAAATAAAAATGACAGAATTTTATTGACAAGCAGTGTGGGTGTTGATAAAATTACTGATAATATTACAAATTCATTGATTGATTTTAAACAATCGATAGAAAATGTACAAGCAAAGGCTAATAATGACTAAATTACCTATTAGGTAAACTTTATTTCATAAAAAAAAACATGCTTTAATTTACTTAAAAAACAATACTTTTGCCCAATAATTATTATTCTAAATTTTTGTGAAAATAACTAAAGAAGCTAAGGTTGGATTGTTTGTTGCTGTAGCAATAACATTATTGTATTTTGGTTACAATTTTTTAAGAGGAAAAAAACTCTTTTCAACTTACAATACATATTATGTAATTTATAATAACGTAGAAGGACTTGTAACATCCACTGCAGTATATGTAAATGGGTTTAAAGTGGGCCAAGTTGAAGAAATTTCAATGCCAGATATGCTAAAAACAGATAGTATTTTAGTGAAAATTTTAATTCAAGGAAAAATTCAAATCAAATCAAATTCAATAGCTTTAGTTACAAAATCTGGATTATTAGATGGAAATGTAATTAGTATAAATTTTGATGATAAATCATCAATTATATTAAATGATGGTTCTTATATTACAGGTGCAAGAGAAGAAGATTTATTTACATCTATCAATAATTTAGTTTCCCCAATTAAAACCAAAAGTGAGCAAGTTTTGGTAACTTTAGACAAAGTTTTAGGTTCGCTTAGACAAGTTTTTAACGAAAAAGGAACTCAAAACTTAACAAACAGTGTAGTTGATTTAAGTGGAGCTTTACATGCGCTCAGATTAACTTCTGAAAGTTTAAATAAAATTGTAAACGAAAATGGTAATTCAATCAATAAAACATTAGGAAACGTTCAATCAATTAGTAATAATCTTGCTAAAAATAATGATGAGATTAATAGAACAATTAAAAACTTTGGTAAACTTAGTGATTCATTGGCAAATTCTGACATTAAAGGAACTATTGAAAACCTAAGTGATGTAACCAAAGAATTGGCTATTATCACTTCAAAAATGAATAAAGGCGAAGGTTCATTAGGGAAAATGATGAACGATAAAGAGCTTTATGATAATTTAAACAAATCGACTAAGGAATTAAACTTATTATTGAAAGATATGCAACGTTATCCTGGTCGTTATGTAAATGTTTCAGTATTTGGTGGACCAAGTAAAAAAGCAGATACTAAACGAGAAAAAGACATAAAAAGTGGTACTTATAAACCTGAATAATATTTTTAAATTATGAATAATAAATTTTTTAAAGGATTCTTTATTGGTGCAGTTATCACTGCAATTGTAACGCTATTAGCACAAAAAGTAGATTGGCAGAAACTGAAACGTGATTTGTTTCAAAACTAAAATTATTAATAATAAAAAGCCCTTGTTTTTAGTTAAAACAAGGGCTTTTTTGTTT
>CAIUQQ010000146.1 GCA_903901345.1 uncultured Bacteroidota bacterium
AAAATAGAAATTATGTTGGATTATAATCTCGAAAATAATCCAGTATACGAAAACGTAAATACTGAACTATTAAAAAAGGGGTATGTATGTTATAGACCAAGAAAAAGGGGGGCTGAATTGGGAATTTGGAGATGGGGCGCTGAAACTTTTATAGAAAGGTTTAATAGCAACCTAGTTCATTTTGACAAGGATCGAGTTTACATGAAAGAACGAGAAGCTGAATTTGTAAATAAGTATCCAGAGGCACTAATTGAAGATTATCTAAATACACAAGGAACAAATGAATTAAAGGAACTTTTTGATTTTAAAACTTTTGATTTTCCTAAACCTTCTGAATTAATTAAATTTATTTGTAGTGTATCAACTAATTCAAATTCAATTATTTTGGATTCATTTGCTGGTTCGGGCACAACAGCCCACGCGTTATTAAACCTAAACAAACAAGATGGCGGCAACCGTAAATTCATTTGTATAGAAATGGAAGATTACGCTGAAACCATTACAGCCGAAAGAGTGAAAAGAGTAATGAAAGGTTATGGTTTAGAAGATAAATTAACCGAAGGCACAGGCGGAAGTTTTGATTTCTATACTCTTGGTCAACCAATATTTTTGGAAGATGGTAATTTGAATGAAAATGTTGGTATTGAGAAAATTCGCCAGTATGTTTTTTATACCGAAACAAAAACAGGACTAACCAAAACAAAACACAAAGACAACAAACATTTCTTGGGTAAGAACAATGATACAGCCTATTACTTCAATTATGAGCAAGACGAAGTAACAACATTAGACCATGCTTTTTTAGCCACCATGAAAACCAAAGCCGAGCAGTATGTAATTTATGCCGACAACTGTTTGCTTACAAAAGATTTCATGACAAAGTATCACATCATTTTCAAAAAAATACCAAGAGACATAACAAGATTTTAAGCAATGGAAGAAAATACCAATTTTATTATATACCATAACCCCAACGGAGAAGTTAAGGTAGATGTTTTTGTAGAAGGAGAAACGGTTTGGCTAACACAAAAAAGTATGGGAGAACTTTTTGGTGTAGTAAAATCAACCATTAGCGAGCATCTTTCCAATATCTTTGAAACCAATGAGTTACAAAAAGAGGCAACTGTTCGGAATTTCCGAACAGTTCAACAAGAAGGCGAACGACTGGTAAACAGAGATATTGAATATTATAATCTTGATGCAATTATTTCAGTTGGTTACAGAGTAAATAGTAGCAAAGCTACCCAGTTTAGAATTTGGGCTACACAAACGCTGAAAGAGTATATCATAAAAGGTTTTGTTTTAGACGATAACCGATTGAAACAAGGGCAAACCATTTTTGGAAAAGATTATTTCAAAGAATTACTTCGCAGGGTTCGTTCCATCAGAGCCAGTGAACGCAGAATATACCAACAAGTAACAGATATTTTTGCAGAGTGCAGTATTGATTATGACAAGAATGCTGAAATCACAAAGCATTTTTATGCTTTGGTGCAAAACAAGTTTCATTTTGCCATTACCGGAAAAACAGCCGCAGAAATTATTCATCAATTAGCAAACAAAAATAAAGACAATATGGGGCTAACCACATGGAAAAATGCACCAGACGGACGAATAATAAAAACGGATGTAATTGTTGCTAAAAATTATTTGCAAGAGAAAGAAATTAGCCAATTAGAAAGAACCGTAACAGGTTATTTTGATTATATAGAAGGCTTAATAGAAAGAGAGAATACTTTTACAATGGAACAATTGGCAGACAGTGTAAACAAGTTTCTTACATTTAACGAGTATAAAATATTGCAGGGTAAAGGCAGAATTTCTAAAATTCAAGCAGATAAAAAAGCAATAAAGGAATACGATTATTTTAACAAAACTCAAAAAATTATTTCGGACTTTGATAAGGAAATAAAGAAAATAGGAAAGAAAAAATAAGCAAATGGAACTAAAACCATATCAACAACAAGTAATAAACGACCTTTCATTGTTTTTGGAATATATACAGGAAACCAAAGATGTGAAAGGTGCCTTCTATAATTTTTGGTCAAAACATCCAAAAACACCTTTGTTTCCATATGCTGGTACAGCAATAGAACCTTACAAAAACAATGTAGAACGAGTACCACATATTTGCGTAAAAGTGCCAACCGCAGGTGGTAAAACTTTTATTGCTTGCAATGCAATCAAAACCATTTTTGATGCATTTGCTTACGACAAACCTAAAGCGGTTGTTTGGCTAGTTCCTTCCATTACCATTTTAGATCAAACAATCAAGAACTTAAAAGATACAAACCACCCATACCGTCAAAAAATAAATGCTCATTTTGGCAATAAAGTTGAAGTTTTTGACAAAGCAGCATTGTTACAAGGAAGTGGATTTAACGCTACTTCTGTAAAAGAACAATTGAACATATTTGTTTTGAGTTTTGACAGCATAAGAACAGCTAACAAAGAAGGCAGAAAAGTTTATGAACAAAACGGTTCGTTACAATCGTTTGAATCATTACTTGGCAAAGAAGAAGAAATTTCGTTAATGAAAGTAATGCAGTTTCTAAACCCTTTAGTTATTGTTGACGAAAGCCACAATGCTGAAACTGATTTAAGTGTAGACATGCTCAAATCATTTAACCCATGTTTTATACTTGACCTTACCGCTACTCCAAGAAAAAATAGCAATATTATCAGTTTCATTGATGCCTTAGAATTGAAAAAGGAAAACATGGTAAAACTACCTGTTATTGTTTACAATCATCAGGACAAAACGGAAGTAATCAATTCAAGTTTACAACTTCAAAAGCGTTTGGAATTGCAAGCAATTGAAGAAGAAAAGAAAGGCGGTAAATACATTCGTCCTATTGTGTTGTTTCAAGCACAACCCAAAAACGGTAAAGATTTTTTAAACGAAGAAGAAGAAAAATCAAATGTTCAGAAACTTAAAGAAAAACTCATAGAGTTGAAAATTCCTGCCGAACAAATAAAAATAAAAACAGCAAACATCAATGAAATAAAAGGCATTGATTTAATGAGCAAAGAGTGTGAAGTACGGTTTATTATTACCATAAATGCTTTAAAAGAAGGTTGGGACTGTCCGTTTGCTTATATCTTGGCTTCATTGGCTGATAAAAGTTCTGCAGTAGATGTTGAACAAATTTTGGGAAGGGTTTTGCGCCAACCATATGTAATGAAACATAATTTTCCATTACTTAATTTAAGTTATGTGTTAACAGCATCCTCAAAATTCCTTGACACCTTAGACAATATTGTGAAAGGTTTGAACAAAGCAGGATTCAGCGATAAAGATTATAAGCTTGCAGACCCAGCCATGTTGGAGGAAGCTAAGAAACAAGATGCATTACAACAGTTTTCGATTTTTGAAACAGGAAAAGAAACATTAGAGGACATCACATCCGATATTGACACTTCAAGAATTTCAATACCTTCAGAAACTGCATTGGTAAACTCAACTGTTTCTGAAATTGAACAAACCGCTATTAAACAAAATGAAGCATTTGAAAGAACAGTTTCTGAAATGGAAATTAACAATTTAAATGTTTTACCAAATGAAATACAAAAGCTTGTGAAAACATACAGCATAAAAGATATTTTCCAAGAACAAGCAGCGCAAATAAACCTACCACAGTTTTATTTAAAAGTTCCTGCCAACGACTTGTTTGGAAAACAAGAAGAAGAATTGCCTTTAGAAAAGGAGAACTTGTTAGAAGGCTTCAAATTAAGTCAACAACCAACCGATATAGTTTTTGATAATGTTAATTCTGAACTTTACAAAGTTGACTTAGATGAAACAAAAAAAGAACATACACCAACATTTGTTAGGCTTGATGGCATGGCGAAAGAAAGTATTGTTACATGGATTTTAGATCCATCGCGAAAAGAAGGTAGAATAAATAATATTACCAAACGATTGATGGATATTATTGGAAATTTATACCCGATTCCTGATAAAGAAATTGAAAAATATATCAATCGGATTTTAGGTGATTTCAGTGATGAGCAGTTTGGCGACCTTGCTAATAATGAATATACCTATACAGACAAAATAAAACAGAAAATAAAATCGCTTTCTGAAACATTTGCTGAACAGAAATTCAAAGACTTTTTAGATACCGACAAAGTTTTTATTAAATCTTCGTTCTCTTTACCAAAAAATATTTCCCCAGGCGAAATAGCTAAGGACATTACCAAATCGCTTTATGAAAAAGAAGGCAGTATGAACGGATTTGAAGAAAGAGTAATCAATGAAATTGGTAATATGTCAAACATTACTTTTTGGACCAGAAACATAGAAAGAAAAGGTTTTAGAATTAATGGATTTGTAAACCATTATCCTGATTTTATTATTCAAACCAAAAGTGGTAAAACAATTTTACTAGAAACAAAAGGCGACCATTTAGATGCTGAACAAAAAATAAGACTTGGCGGACTTTGGGCAAGTAAGGCTGGAAACAACTATCGTTATTTTATGGTATACGAAAGACGAACCGTTGACGGAGCATATAAATTGGAAGACTTTTTAAATTTAATAAAAGAAATTTAAAAGTAATATAACAGCTGCTTGATTTCTTTATTTAGTAAAGTATTGCAACATTCCATGACAAAAAAAAACATCCTATTTATTCTCTTTTTTATTACGTTTTCTTCCTTGGCTTTTGGCCAATCGAAATTGGAAAAAATGTTGGATAAAATGTATGATAAAATAGAAGGCGATTCGGCAAAGCCTAAAAAGAATTCATTTTTTGCTGTTCCTATTTGGGGTGTATCACCCGAAACGGGTTGGCAATTAGGTATGAGTTTGGTATATTTATATCGATATAAAAACGATTCAAATACACGTCCTTCTTTAATCAGATTAAATGCACAAACTACTGAGCTAGACCAATACAGTATTAGGCCTTATATTGATTTATTTACCAAAAATAACAAGTATAATATCAAAGCAAGTTATACTTTTAAAAAGTTCAATGAATATTATTGGGGAATAGGTAATGAAACACCAAATTCAAACAAAGCCTTATACGATTTTTCGCAAAACAGGTTGCAATTGCGTTTTACAAAACAAGTTGTTAAAGGCCTTTATATAGGCTTACAATCTGAACAAAATTTAACAAATGGTTTCAATTTTAAAGGAGATTCATTGTTTGAAAAAAAGGAGCTTGTCGGCAAAAACGGTAGCTTTACTTCAGGCATAGGTTTGGTAGTTAGCTTTGATACCAGAAACCAAATTTATTATCCCACCAAAGGTCATTTTATTGACATTACAACGCTGTTTAATCAAGCTATTTTTGGAAGCGATTTTAACTTCAATAACTTAACCATTGACGCCAGAAAATACTTCAAACTTTGGAATGAAAATGTGTTGGCATTACAAGGTTTTGCTAACTTAAACGATGGCAATATACCTTTTAAACAATTGGCTACAATTGGCAGTGAATCATACATGCGCGGGTATTACAACGGGCGCTTTAGAGACAATCATGCCATGGCATTTCAGGCAGAATTACGGAAAAAAGTTTGGGGTCCAATATCGCTTACTTTCTTTGGTGGATTTGGAAATGTAGCTAGTCAAACTTCATTATTATTTACAAATCTAAAACCAAATTATGGAATGGGTTTTAGAGCAATTGCCATCAGGCGAGATCATGTAAATATTAGAATAGATTATGGTAGAGGAGAAAATGGAATTCAAGGATTTTATTTTACCATGAACGAAGCTTTTTAATGAGCACTTGCTACACCGTGAATGGCGTTGCTTATTTCTAAAATTAATTCAGGATTTTTTTCAAAAGCGTTACCAACTACTACTACATCGGCACCAGCATTGGCGGTAGCCAAAGCTTGTTCCACATTTTTAATTCCACCACCTATAAATAATGGTAAATCAATGGCGTTTTTGATGTCTTGAATCATGGAAGTAGAAATAGGATTATTGGCGCCACTTCCTGCGTCCATATACATTACTTTTAGTCCTAACATTTCGCCTGCCATTGCGGTGCAAACTGCAATATTATTTTTATCGGCTGGAATGGGTGTGGTATTACTCATGTACATAACACTGGTAATATTTCCACCATCTACAATCATGTAAGCAGTAGGAATAACTTCAATACCTGATTTTTTTAAACCTGGAGCTGCCAATACATGTTTACCAATTAACAAATCTGGATTACGACCACTAATCATACTTAAAAATAAAATTGCATCGGCTTCATCATGCACTTGCATAATATTTCCTGGAAATAATAATACAGGAATTGCCGTTACCGATTTAATAATTGAAATGCTTTTATTCCAAAATCCATTGGTAATTAAACTTCCTCCAACTAATATCAAATCTACTTTAGCTTCATTGCAAAGCATACAAGTTTGAATTAATTGCGCTTCATTTAAAACACTGTCAGGGTCAATTAAAACAGCCAATTGCTTATGCTTATCTTGCCTTTTTTGGTTTAAGTTATGTAGTATTTGTTTTGTCAAAATATTGGCTTTCTATTGAAATGCATTTCATGGCAAATAAAGTAATTTTTTTTGTTAAATAATAAAGTCAATGTCAATTATTGAATATTTAGTTTTCATAATCTTAATTGTTAGTGAGAATTTTAGGAATATTCATTTTTATTTATTTATAAAACCATTTCGCAAATCATTGTTTATCAGATTTTGTGTTAAACATCGTTAATAAGTTATTTTGGCATTTTTGGAGGTAAAATTTGTACTTTAAAATAGACAAATAATTTACAATGTGTTTACTCCCAAATTGCTAGATGCTTACAAACATTGAGAGAAAATATGTGCGAAAATACATTATGCACAGCCTAATATTCAATATATAAAGCCCTCGCAAGGTGCTAGAGAAAAATATGTGGATATACCAATTTGAAAATGTGTTTTGAACCCTGCACTTTTGATTGACTAATTATCGCTATAATTTAAACCATTAAATAATTTTAGCTTTAGTAGTTTCTTTAATAAAAAACACGTCAATAATACTTTGTAACACATGAGCAAGTCAACAAAAAAAACTAGCGAGACTAAAGGTCTAAAAATTGAAAGACATTTTACCAAAGAAGGTGTTAGTCCATATGATATGTTTGAATACGACTATCGTACTTCTATCATAAAAAACACCAATGGTAGTGTGGTATTTGAACTGAAGAATGTGGAAGTTCCTAGCTCGTGGAGTCAAGTAGCTACTGATGTGTTGGCACAAAAATATTTTAGAAAAGCAGGCGTTCCTCAGCCTGATGGAACACTTGGACAAGAAACAAGCGTAAAACAAGTTGCACATAGAATGGCTCATTGTTGGATGAAATGGGGCGAAGAATATGGTTACTTTGACTCAAGAGATGATGCACAAATTTTTTATGAAGAAATGGCATTTATGATTGTTGGTCAATATGCTGCACCAAACTCACCGCAATGGTTTAATACAGGTTTGCATAGCTCATATGGAATTACGGGAAAACCGCAAGGACATTATTTTGTAAATCCTAGAACTGGTGAATTAGAAAAATCGACTTCTGCATACGAACGTCCGCAACCGCATGCTTGCTTTATACTTTCGGTGGATGATGATTTGGTAAACGATGGTGGAATTATGGACCTTTGGGTTCGTGAAGCCAGAATATTTAAATATGGTTCTGGTGTTGGAACTAATTATTCTAAAATTAGAGGCGCTTCAGAAAAATTAAGTGGAGGTGGAACTTCATCGGGGTTAATGAGTTTTTTAAAAATAGGCGATAGAGCTGCTGGCGCAATAAAATCGGGTGGAACTACACGTAGAGCTGCTAAAATGGTTTGCTTAGACTTAGACCATCCCGAAATAGTAGAGTTCATTAATTGGAAAAAAAACGAAGAAAAGAAAGTGGCAGCACTTATTGCCGCAGGCTATTCAAGCGATTATGAAGGCGAAGCTTATGCAACGGTTTCTGGTCAAAATTCAAATAATTCAGTACGTATTCCCCATTCGTTTTTTACTGCTTTAAATGAAGGAAAAGATTGGGATTTAATAGGAAGAGCAAACGGTAAAACTATCAAATCGATTCCAGCAAAAGAAATGTGGGATATGATAGCTGATGCAGCTTGGGCTTGTGCCGATCCTGGTGTGCAATATGATACTACCATTAATGAATGGCATACTTGCCCAGAAGGTGGTAGAATAAATGCTTCTAACCCTTGTTCAGAATATATGTTTTTGGATAATACTGCTTGTAATTTAGCTTCGCTCAATTTGATGAAATATTTTGATGCTGATACTTTAACTTTTGATGTAAAAGGCTTTGAACACAGCAGCAGATTATGGACTATGGTATTAGAAATATCAGTTTTAATGGCGCAGTTTCCTTCCAAAGAAGTAGCACAACTTTCATATGATTACAGAACTTTAGGTTTAGGTTATGCTAACTTAGGCTCTATGTTAATGATAGCTGGTATTCCTTACGATTCACCAAAAGGATTTGCTATTTGCGGAGCAATAACCGCTATTTTAAATGGAGTTGCTTATCAAACTTCGGCCGAAATGGCCAAGTATTTGGGTACATTTACCCGTTACGAAGAAAACAAAAAACACATGTTACGTGTAATGCGTAACCACCGTTATGCTGCTTATAACACGCCAGAAGCATGCGAAGGAATTACAGTAAAACCTGTAGGAATAGATCCTAAATATTGCCCTGATTATTTATTAACTGCGGCTACCAATGCATGGGATAAAGCAGTTCAAATGGGCGAGCAATATGGTTACAGAAATGCACAAGCTACCGTTATAGCTCCAACTGGAACTATTGGTTTGGTAATGGATTGTGATACTACTGGGATTGAACCTGATTTTGCTTTAGTAAAATTTAAAAAATTATCGGGTGGTGGTTATTTTAAAATCATTAATTCGGGGGTTCCTGCTGCCTTAAAAAACTTAGGTTACAAACAAGCAGAAATTGATATTATAGAAAAATATGCCATCGGACATGCATCTATAAAAGGTGCGCCACATATTAATCCTGAAAGTTTAAAATTCCATGGATTTAACAGTGAAGAAATTGAAATAATAGACAAAGCTGCTGCGGGTGCTTTTGAAATTGGTTTTGTATTTAATCATTGGACATTGGGCGAAACTTGTTTGGAACGTTTAGGTTTTTCGGAAGCTGATTATAAAAGCCATTCGTTTAATTTATTGCGTAAGCTAGGATTTACCAAAACAGAAATAGAAGAAGCCAACGATTATATATGCGGAACCATGACCGTAGAAGGTGCGCCTTATTTAAAAGACGAACATTTACCAGTTTTTGATTGTGCCAATAAATGTGGCAATAAAGGCGAAAGATACATAGCCGCAACGGGTCATATTAGAATGATGGCTGCTGCTCAACCTTTTTTAAGTGGTGCTATATCAAAAACTATTAATTTGCCAAACGAGGCAACGGTAGAAAACATCAAAGAGTGTTATTATTTAAGTTGGAGTTTGGGCTTAAAAGCCAATGCACTTTACCGCGATGGTTGTAAATTAAGTCAACCACTTTCAACCAAATCAGACGTAAAAGAAGAAGAAGATATTCAAGAAGCAGTGGAAGCTGTTCTTGGAAACGATGCTCATAAACCTGTTGGAGAATTAAGTCCGGAACAAGTTTTAGAAGCTGCTACTGCTATTTTAAACAGAACCCACGACACTGCATTCAAACATAAATTAGCAGGTGTAGTAGCTCGTAAAACTTTACCTGGAAAACGTGGTGGATTTACCCAAAAAGCTACCGTTGGTGGACAAACAATTTTTGTTAGAACAGGTGAATATGAAGATGGTACTTTGGGTGAAATATTTGTAGATTTACACAAAGAAGGAGCAACATTGCGCAGCTTAATGAACTGTTTTTCTATTGCTGTATCTATGGGCTTGCAGTATGGTGTGCCTTTAGAAGAGTATGTAGATAAATTTACTTTTACCCGTTTTGAACCTGCTGGAATGGTTACCGGACATGACAATATAAAAAATGCTACTTCTATTATTGATTATATTTTCAGAATGATAGGATTTGAATACTTGGGTCGTGAAGATTTTGTTCAAATTCCTGCCACTGAAAGCCAACGTAGTCAGTTAGCCATTAATCAGCATAAGCATGCTTTGCAAAATGCAATGAATGTAAAATCGGAAGGAACTATTTTGGTTAATAATACTGCTATTCCTATTGCGCCAATTGGATTTTATAAAACAGAATCAACAGCCATTGCTCCGCAAACCATTTTAACAACAAAAAGTATTACAGTTGAAGCGCAATTAGACCAAGTAAGTGAAATGAATAAACGCATGGGCGATAGTCCGGCTTGTTCTACCTGCGGACATATAACCATAAGAAGTGGTTCGTGTTACAAATGCTTAAATTGCGGTACGCAAACTGGTTGTAGTTAGTTTTGATATTCAATATTATCCCAATAAAAAATCCTTTTAGAAATGCTAAAAGGATTTTTTTTATTATACAATACTTTTCAAACACTAATCCAATGTATCCCATCTTATCAACTGAATATCGGGTAAACTATTAAGCATATCATTTATTTCACTGATTAAATTATCCGCTTTTTCTGATGATTTAAGTGAAATTTCAATCGATACTTTGTTGCTTTCAGTATATTCAACATTATAAGTATTTACTTTTAAAATATTATTTTTCTCTAAAATTTTAAACAAGTTAATTCTTATCTCGTTCTTTACTTCTAAGCTACATTTTATTAGTAGTTTATAACGAATAAAATTGCTGTTACTAAAAGTTCTGTTTTCAATTTTAGTTTCTACAGGTTTTAAAATTAAATGGGAAACAATAACAAAAAAAGTTCCAATACTGGCTTCGTACCAAAACCCCAAACCTGCCAGGCAGCCAACGGCACCGCTACACCAAATGGTAGCTGCGGTATTTAAACCCGAAACACTAAAGCCTTCTTTCATAATTGCACCAGCACCCAAAAAACCGATTCCTGTTACAATCTGAGCGGCTATGCGGGCTTCACCCGATGAATCGCCTAAAATTTTTGCTCCTAAAAGCATAAAAAGTGCAGAACCTAGCGACACCAAAGCATTGGTTTTTAAACCTGCCATTTTATGTCGCCATTGGCGCTCAAAACCTATTGCTGTGCCAAGTATTAAAGCTACTAATAATCGCAATTCAAACTGATTAATTGTTACCATATTCATGTGGTAAAATTACAAAATATTTGTGTTTTTATTATGTTTTTTTCACGAACACCCTCCTATCAAAGAGGGTCGAATAACTTCAGCTTTTCGGGGAGGTGTTTTTAGTTTAGAGAGGGCTTTGTTATTTCAAACGTTTCATACCTGCAATAGCCAATTCGTAATTTGGATCTGCTTTTAACACAAATTCATAGTTTAATTTTGCATTTTCAAAATCCTTTAAGGCTTCATAACAAAGGCCGCGCATGTAATATGCCGGTAAAAAATCGTTCATCATTCTTACACATATATCAAAATTATGAATGGCTTCTTTTAAAAATCCAGTTTCAAAATTGATATAACCTACATTGTAATAACATTCAAAATAATCGGCATTTTTTTCAATTACTCTTCCATAATCCACCAACGCCATTTTATACTTTTTTTCGTTTTGCCAAAAAGTAGCTCTAGCAAAAAAAGCATCGGCATCATTTGGTCTAATTCTAAGGCAAGCATTGATATATTCTAACGCTAATTTGTTTTTTTGTGCCAATAATATTTTAGCCAATATCATGTGACTGTCATAATCGTTATTGTCTAATTCTATGGCTTTTTGAAAATTAGAAATTGCCTTTATCGTATCGCCCACATCTTTGTAATTCATGGCTCGCAGATGGTAAGCGTAAGCATTTGTTTTTTCTATTGCTATAATTGAATTGGCCAAATTGATTGATTTTTCATGCTCTTTGGTAATATAATACAAATCGGCCAATTTGATTTTAGCATCTATAAATTCTGGTTGCAGGGCAATGGCTTTTTCGTAATTTTTAGCTGCTAAAATGGTTTTTGTCAAACTGTAATTAGTGCGCGCATACATAAAAAAATAGTTGGCATTATTCGAATCTAAAGTGCAAGCATCTTTAAAATCTATTGCTGCTCGATCCATAATTTTTGCTTCAAAATATTTGGAACCTCTTTCAAAATATAATTCCGCATTGGTTGGATTAGCTTGAATTTTTTCGGAAATTTCTTGAACGCCAGCTTTTATTGCTACAGAATCAATATTGGAAGTAGATTTGGTTTTATTTGTATTGTTGCCGCAGGCAATAAAAAAAATGGTTGCTAATAAAAGAAGGAGATTTTTATACATTTTTGAAAAAATTAGTCGAAATAAATTAAGTGTTTATTACAAGTCACAAAAAAACGTAATTTTGTTGGCACAAAAAAGTGTTAAAGTTCAAAGTGCTTAAGTTTTTAGTGTTAAAGTGTTTAAGGGTTTAGTTAATATTTATGAGTAAAGTTGATCGTTTTGAGGATTTGGATTGTTGGAAAAAATCACGAGAACTGGTGAATGTTATTTTTGATATTTGCGAAAATCAAATGAAAAACAAAGATTTTTCCACGCAAGACCAAATAAAAAGAGCAGCTATTTCTACCATGAACAATATTGCAGAAGGTTTTGGAAGATATAGTAATAAAGAGTTTATTCGCTTTTTAGAATTCTCAGCAGCGTCATCAATGGAAGTTAGAAGTATGTTATATATTTTAAGTGACAGAAAATATATTGATGAAATAGCATTTGAAAAATGTTGTCAATTAACAATCGATCACACTAATATTACCTTAGGTTTGATTCGATATTTAAAAACAAAACTTTAACTAAAGATATAAAGCACTTTTAACCTAAACACCTAAACACTTTAACACCTAAACACTTATAAAACAATGGCATTTTACTACAAACAAGGACAAATTCCCGCAAAACGACATACACAATTTCGCAAACCTGATGGCAATTTATATGCAGAAGAATTGGTTTCTACCGAAGGTTTTAGCAGTTTGTATTCATTGGTTTACCATTGTAATGCGCCAACTTTGGTAAAAGAAATAGGCGAAGCTTATAGCATTGCGCCCAAAGCAGCCATTGAAAAAAACCTACAAAACCGTAGTTTTTTAACTTTTAAAACTGCCCCTGAAGCCGATTATTTGAAAAGTAGGGTTTATGTTTTGTTCAATAAAGACGTGTATTTGGCTGCTGCTGCTCCTCAAAAAAGCATGACAGATTATTTTTTTAAAAATGCTGATGCCGATGAAGTAATTTTTATTCATGAAGGATCAGGCGTTTTAAAAACAGTGTACGGACAAATTGAATTTGAATATGGCGATTACCTAGTAATTCCCCGCGGAACCATTTATCAATTGCATTTTGCAACAGAAAATAACAGGCTTTTTATTACTGAATCATTTTCTCCCATTCGTCCGCCAAAACGTTACTTAAACCAATACGGACAACTAATGGAACATTCGCCTTATTGCGAACGCGATATAAAATTACCCCTACTTAAAGAAACATTTGATGAAAAGGGTGATTTTAAAGTTTTAATAAAAAAAGAGGACATGATTTTTCCTTATACTTATGCCGCACATCCTTTTGATGCCGTGGGTTGGGACGGATTTCAATATCCTTATGGATTTAGCATTCATAACTATGAACCAATAACTGGCCGAGTTCACATGCCGCCTCCAATTCACCAAACTTTCGAAGGACATAATTTTGTAATTTGTTCGTTTGTACCTCGTTTGTACGACTATCATCCACTTTCAATTCCTGCCCCTTATAACCACAGTAATGTAGATAGTGATGAGGTTTTATATTATGTAGATGGTGATTTTATGAGCCGTAAACATGTAGAACGTGGCATGATAAGTTTGCATCCTAAAGGCATTCCTCATGGTCCACATCCGGGAATGGCTGAAAAAAGTATCGGTAAAACTGAAACCAAAGAATTAGCAGTCATGATTGATCCATTTTATCCATTACAAATAACTGCTGCTGCCATGCAAATGGAAGACCCTAGTTATTATAAAAGTTGGGTGGAGTAACGGAAATTTTGTCCTTCGACTTCGCTCAGGATGACATAAAATATTGAATGATAAGTAAAGGAAGAGTTTGAAATGTTTTTGAAGAAAATAATATATTGTTTAATTGTAGTATCCATTATTACTGTTTATGGGTGTAAGGAGCAAGTTGGTCCATGCGGTGATCCATCTGTGCCTTTTTTTAGATTGAAAATTATTGATAAATTGACTAATGAAGCTGCTTGTAAAGTTTATGACTCCATTGAGTTTAAAAGCCTTCATTCAGTTAAAACAATTAAGTTTATGGTATACAAATATTCTTCAGACTCTTCTATTAACTTTAACTTTTCAAAAGGAGATACCATTTTATTTAGATTTGATTCTATTCATAATTTTGATACGCTAATTCCATTCAATACTTCTTATTCAGGTAATGGAGGTCCTTGTAGCCAAGGAGGTTTACTATTAGACAGTATTTACCATAACAATAAGAAAATTGAATCGAATACTATTTATTACTAAATAATTATAAAACTAAATACTTTTGTGTAATAAATAAAGCAATGGATAATTGTTAAAAATTGGAGATAATTTTAAATTAGCAGAGAAAAACAAGTCAATTTCAATTGAAGAAGCAAAATTGTCGATTGAAAGTTGGAAAAGCAAACTCAAATCTATTAGAAAAATAAAAGAATAAAACCATGAATGAACTAATTTTTATAGTAGAAGAATCGCTAGATGGTGGTTACGAAGCCAAAGCCATTGGTGCTTCAATATTTACACAAGAAGAAGATTTGGATGACTTAAAAAGTCAAATTAAAGAAGCGGTAAATTGCCATTTTGAAGACAATGATATGCCCAAAATGGTTAGACTTCATTTTGTAAAAGATGAAGTTTTTGCAATATAAATAACGCTAAGTAAATTGATATTCACACAATTTATTACTAAATAATAATAAAACTAAATACTTTTGTATAAAAAATAAAGCAATGGATTATTTGTTAAAAGTTGAGAATGAAGAGAAAGCTAAATATTTGTTTCAATTTCTTAAAAATTTAGATTTTGTTGAAATTGAAAAATTTGATCAAGATAAAAACTGGAGAGATTTGGTTAAGCAAGCTGAAAAAAGCAAATCAATTCCTATAATGGAAGCGAAAAAAGCAATAGATTCATGGAAACAAAAATTGAAATAGTAATAAAAGAATTTGCTTTATTTCAATTAGAAAAAGAATATAATTACTATATTGATGAATACTCCGAAAAATATGCAGACATTTTTTACTATACTTTTTTCAAGAAAATTGAAGAACTAGAACCTTATTATTTAAGTCATCCCGAATGTAGGTTTTTAAAAACCAAAGCAAGGAAGTATAGAAACATTGTTTGGAATAATTACTTAATAGTGTATAAAATAAACAAAAATCTAATAGAAGTTTTAAGTCTATTTCACACCAAACAAAACCCAACAAAACTCAAACCTATTAGAAGAATAAAATAAAACAATGAATACTGAACAAACAAACGAAATGTTACCCGAAACAAGTGATTTTTTACCGTTACACGGAACCGATTATGTAGAGCTTTATGTGGGAAATGCAAAGCAAGCAGCACATTATTATAAAACTGCTTTTGGGTTCCAAAGCTTGGCTTATGCTGGTCCTGAAACGGGTGTAAAAGATAGAGTGAGTTATGTATTGGTGCAAAATAAAATGCGCTTAATGTTGACTACTCCTTTGCGCTCCGATTCTCCCATTGCAGCGCACCATAAAAAACATGGTGATGGTGTAAAAGTTTTGGCTTTAATGGTGGATGACGCCTATGATGCGCATGAACAAACTACCAAACGTGGTGGTGTTTCGTGTTTAGAACCAAAAACATTAAGCGATGCAAATGGCGAAGTACGCATGAGTGGAATTAAAACATATGGCGAGGTAGAGCATTTGTTCATTGAACGTAAAAACTATACTGGCGTATTTATGCCCGGTTTTGTAGAGTGGAAATCGGTTTATAATCCTGAGCCAACTGGTTTGTTATATGTAGACCATTGTGTAGGAAATGTTGACTGGAATCAAATGAATCCTTGGGTTTCGTTTTACGAAAATGTAATGGGTTTTAAAAACATTCTTTCGTTTGACGACAATGACATTAGCACTGAATATTCTGCTTTAATGAGCAAGGTAATGAGCAACGGAAATGGTTATGTAAAGTTTCCAATTAATGAGCCTGCCGAAGGAAAAAGGAAAAGCCAGGTAGAGGAATATTTAGAATTTTACGAAGGCGAAGGTGTGCAGCACGTAGCCATTGCAACGCACGATATTGTTTCAACTGTTAAGCAATTAATGGCGCGTGGAGTAGAGTTTTTAAAAGTTCCAAATAGCTATTACGATGATTTATTAGACCGTGTAGGCCCTATAGAAGAAGATATAGAACCACTGAAAGAATTAGGTATTTTGGTGGATAGAGATGATGAAGGTTATTTGTTACAATTATTTACCAAACCTGTAGAAGATAGACCAACTATGTTTTATGAAATTATTCAAAGAAAAGGTGCAAAAAGTTTTGGAAAAGGAAACTTTAAAGCCTTGTTTGAAGCCATAGAACGCGAACAAGCTACCAGAGGAAACTTATAAACTAGACCATGGTCCATAGACTATGGACCATGGTCTTTTTAATTAAAAGTATGGAAAATAAAAACTTAAAAAAACTGCGTGACACCTTTGCAAATAGTGAACGTAGGTTTTTAGAAGGACCTAGAAGTAGAAGAAAGGAATTGCTTTTTACGATGAAAGTTCTATTTGAATTTTTAAAAGGGTTAAGGTCTCTGCATTTTGTGGGGCCTTGTGTTACTGTTTTTGGAAGTGCGCGTTTTAAACCTGAAGATTTTTACTACCAACAGGCAGTAAAAATGGGTGCTGAAATTAGTAAATTAGGTTTTACTGTTTTAACCGGTGGCGGACCAGGAATTATGGAAGCCGCAAACAAAGGTGCTTTTGAAGCTGGTGGACATTCAGTAGGTTGTAACATAGTATTGCCACATGAACAACATGAAAATCCTTATGTGCAACGCTCAGTAGAATTCAGGTACTTTTTTGTACGAAAAACCTTGCTTATTAAATACTCCTATGCATTTGTAATTATGCCTGGCGGTTGGGGAACAATGGATGAATTATTTGAAGCATTAACATTAATTCAAACAGGAAAAATTGAAGAGTTTCCTGTTATCATTTTTGGTACTGAATACTGGAAAAATTTGATTGATTTAATCAATGATATGGTAGAAAAAGGTACTGTTTCAAAAGACGATTTACGCCATTTGTTAATTACCGATTCTGTGGAAGAAAGCATTGAACACATGAAAAAATACAGTGTGAAAAAATATGGTTTAAAAAAGGCTAAGAAATATAGCCCTTATGCATGGTTAGGAGAAATGATTATTTGGCGAAATAAAAAATATATACCTACAACTAACGCGTGATAAAATTTATTTTAAATAGAATAAAATCATTTGTACCTGCTTTTAAAGGTTTGTTTTGGTTGTTTAAAAACGAAGCAAACGCGCAGGTTCATTTATTAGCAACCATAGTGGTAATTTCTGCAGGGTTTTACTTTAAAATAGATGCTAATGATTGGCTTTTTTTATGCTTTGCAATTGGTTTGGTAATTACAGCAGAAGCTTTAAATACTGCCATAGAAAAATTAGTGGATTTACTTCATCCGCAAAAACACCAACAAGCAGGATTGGTTAAAGACCTAGCCTCAGCAGGTGTTTTAATAGCTTCAATGGTTGCGGTAGTTATTGCTGCTTTGGTGTTTGTTCCTATATTTTTTTAAAAAATCTATTGGAAAACACCATCAAATTTGGAATAAACAAATCCGCTTTTGGCATCTAAAACAACATAAGCACTGCCACCTATACTTTTTACATTCCAAACTAATTTATAGCTGGTGGGTGTTTCTATTGCACTTGTGTCAGCATAATAAAAACCAAGTTGGTATGACAAACAACTATTTCTAAAATCAATTTCTTTCTTAGCAATTTCAAGCGCTTTTTGATATTCAATTTTTTTATCCAAATTAGTTGATATTACTACTTTTGGTCTATTATCTTGACAGAACCAGTAATTTTCTCTTTTACTTCTATTCAAACTATAACTGGCACCAAAACATATTAATCCTTTATAGAAATAATTACACGTCATTCCTGTTTGGTATTGGTCATTAATAATAGACGCTACTTTCAGTTCTGGGTATTTGGCTAATGTATCAAGCATGGCGGGAACTTCTTTTAACACACTAATATCTACCATGTGGTTGGTGTCCTTTATTTCTACATTTCCATTACAAACTTGGTGGTCTTTGGTGCATGATTGTGCTATAACTAATAATGTAAACAGCACTATTTTTACAGAGAATTTTATCATCTTATTTATTTTTGTTATTAGACATTATTAAGAGTAAATAGGTTGTATGAAACAAAAATAAGAAATTATATGAAAGGTTGTATAAATAAAAAAAGAGGACTGGTAAATAAATAAATTTAGTACTTCATTTGATTTACAATCTGGATATGCTCCAAAACTATTGTAAAAAAAAAGTGCCAACACTTTTGATGCCGACACTCTTTACTTACTAATAAAACCATACTATAATACAAAGCTAAACAATATATCTGAAAACACTTGACTAGGATCGCTACCTACTCCAGCCACTTTAAAAGCATATTGCTTTCCACTTGTTAAGCTTTCTACTATTAAGTTAGTTTTAGTGCTAGTAATGGGAGTCCAAATACTGTCGGTAGTAATAGGGGCAGCGGTATATTCATATAAATAAGAATCGGCACCTGCTATGCTGCTAAAACTTACTTTTACTGTTCCTACTCCTTCGCCTGGCATTACTTTTATATTTTGTGCCTTTGGCAATGCCCCAATACTCGATTTAGCTTTTTGTAAATCGAAGCCTGACGATAACAAAATATTTTCATTGTTTTTACCATATAACTGAACATAAAGTCCTGCGTTATTTAATAGGTCAATTAATTCGTTGCGGTACTGGTTTTTTAAGGCCGTGTCTGCCTTGTTTCCTTCTACCGAATTGTTTAATGAATTATTAAAGTTATCAATGCCTACTTTAAGCTCAGGAAGTGTAGGTGTTGGTGTTGTAAAATTCACGTTACCAGTCATGTTGGTGTGAATGTAAGTACCTTTTAATAGAAGGTTTGAATCGCTTAGTTTACTAAAGC
>CAIUQQ010000147.1 GCA_903901345.1 uncultured Bacteroidota bacterium
ATATTCAACTCCTTCAGAGTTGTTCTTTTGTTGCTTCTTAGGTTGAAATAAATTCATTAGCAATCTGAACCCGTTCCGCTCTCCAACTATTTCTTGCTTTTCATCCCATCGTTGAAACAAAATCTGCAACGAGCTTCATAAGTGTCTAGTTCCCCTAACATTACTAAGTTATTGTCGTTAGTTTTTCTGTAAGTATGCGTTGCAATATCGTTACAAACCATACAAATGGCATGCACTTTTGTTACATATTCAGCTATTGCCATTAACGCTGGCATTGGACCAAAAGGCTTTCCTAAATAATCCATATCTAACCCTGCTACAATAACTCTTACGCCTTGTTCTGCTAGTTTTTCACAAACAAAAACAAGTTCATTGTCAAAAAATTGGGCTTCATCAATACCAATCACATTGGCATCGCCACACATTAATAATATATTTAACGAAGAATTAACAGGTCTAGAATTTATAGAATTTTGATTATGAGAAACCACTGCAGTTTCGTCATACCTGATATCAACTGATGGTTTAAAAATTTCAATTTTTTGATTGGCAATTTTAGCTCTATTTAACCTGCGGATTAATTCCTCTGTTTTACCAGAAAACATAGAGCCACAAACTACTTCTATCCAGCCTTTTCTTTTGTCGGTATGCGCGCGAGGTTCTATAAACATTCAATAACAAATATAGTAGATTTTGTATAAATTGTACTTTAGAAATTAGAATAATTTTGTTTGTGACTAATTGTCAATTATTAAACTAATAATTTATTTATAAGGTTAGTAACACATGTTTATTATTAATTATTGTTTGCTGTTGCAATTTATTGAATTTTGCAGTATGAATTCCATTCAATTAATAAGCAAAATAAATTCACGTATTGAAGATTTGGCCATGCTAAGTCAAGAAATATTGAAGCCCAATGGTGAATTAAGTAACATAGAAAAAGAAGTAATAAAAAGAAATTGCAGTGAATTATATGAGTTAGTTTTAAAACTAAAAACTAGCAATGATTTAAGCGATGAGCAATTGGCTTTAAAAGAAAATCTGAGTCAAGAAATAAGAAATGAACTTAGTTTTAAAGAAGTTATTTCTAATAGTTTTCAGGATGATTCAAGTATAAACACCATTGCTGAAAGCAAGATACAAGAGACAATATTTGAAGAAGAAATTGTAGAAATTGCAATTGAACCCATAATTGAAGTTGAATTAGAAAACATGCATCCAATTGGAGAAATATTGGCAGAAATAAAAGAAGATTTTCACCAGCCAATTATTCAAGAAACGGAAACAATAATAATGGAAACGGAAGTTTTGGAAACCGAAGTTATAGCACCAATTATTGAACAAGAATCATTGGTTTTGGAAACGGAATTGATGGAAGAAATAATGGAAACACCAGCCGAAGAAATTACCATTACAGAAACAGTAATTATACCTCGAAAATTAGAAGTTCCAGTTTTTGAAACCAAATTGGTAAATGAAGAGCAAAAGGAAAAACCAGCTGCATTTTTTAGCATTGGTAAAACAGTGATGCCAAAAACAGAACCGAGTTTAAATGATATTATTGCTCAAAAAATGGATGGTTTCCAATTATCGGAAAAAGTAATTGAGCCTAAAATAGATAATTTGAAAACAGCTATTTCATTGAACAAAAAAATTGCTTTTGTAAATGAATTGTTCAAAGAAAATGTGGTGGAATATGCCAAATCTATTGATAAAATAAACAGCTCCAACAATATAAACGAAGCAATGCTTATTTGGACAGAACTTAAAATAACCCATAATTGGAACAATGAAAATACTTTGGTAAAAGATTTAGAAAAACTGATACAAAGAAGATTTAGTTAAAACAAAAAGCCTGTTAGTTTAAAAACTAACAGGCTTTTTTTATGAATATAAAACAAATTTTAGCCGATGTTGGCGTGCTCGCCAACATCAAAAAAGCAACCCTATTGAGCCGCTTTTAACTATGAAACTTTGTCAAAGTTTAAAATTTTGAAATTTATGTGTGAGGAATCTTGCAGCTTTGGAAAAGTTAGGCTTTAGATAATTAATTAAGGCAATAAGATTATTTATGTTGGATAAAAACATATTATTGTAAAACAAAAAAGCCACTAACTTGCACCTATCTGCCCAAAATGGGCAGATAGGTCTCGTTTTATGGGACCTATATACAAGTTATGCCCAATGCTAGAAGAAATCTGTTTAATAATGAAGAATTTAATATTGTTTATATTGTTTTCAAGTGCTTCCTCAATGACACAGGGTCAAATCAGTAAAAGAGACAGCTCGATGACCTTAGTTTCAACTCTAACCGTTGAGACAAAAAATATTGGTGAGCATGGAGTTGATTTTTTTGAGAATAACAAAAGACTCGATAATATAACTATTGCAAATGACTTTGGGACAATTCAAGCTATTGCATCAATAGACCTGAGTAAATATAAAGTTCAATACATAAAAAAGGGAAAACAACTTATAAAATATTTTGAAAGTAGTGACACTACGAAATCTCATCGATTGGTTGAAGTTGTAACTAGAGAATTCTCAAAGAATAAGAAAATCCAAGTCGAGGTAGTGAATTACTTAATTATGTCTAAGAAATCTCCTTATATTATAGAGTTAGAAGTCAATGAAAATGGTATTAATTATTATCAAATTGACAAAAGAGAAGTGTATTCAGTCCGTGAAAGCATAATGTATCTTGATGATGAAATTGACAAAAGTGCATTTAAAGACGCGAAAACAATTATTGATAAATACAAACTAGACTAGGACAAGGTCAACCGCAAAACACAGGGCATAACAGCAATCTTGTGCAATTGCCGTTATCATCCTTAAATTCAGCATTTAGTTTCGCATTATTTTTTATCTTGGTTGACAGATTTTCGTTCCGCAATCGGCAACTGCGCAAGGTTGCAAAACGTTATAAGTAAATGCTGGTCGACAGAAAAATATCTCTAAAAATTAAATCATGACTGCAGAAGAAAAAGAAATAATTATTACATTATCAAAAGCCATTAAAGGCCGAAATTTAGTAAAGATCAATTATGATCGAGAAAATAGAATAGTTGAACCATATTTAATTGGAGAACTTTATGATAAACATAGTAATGACATGAAAGAAGGAGTTTATGCTTTAAGAGCTTGGTTTGTTAGCGGCTATTCAAGCCAGAACCTTGACATAAGAGCGGGTGATAGATGGAGAATATACCATATTAAAAAAATAGATAAACTTGAAATATTAGAAAAAGAAAACCATTCAATAAGACCATTTTACAACATGTATGACAAGAACTTTAAACGAATAAATTTCCATGTGGTTGACAAGTAAAATTACTTCCACAAGTAATTTTTTACGACAACTAAAAAACTCAAGTTTGTGTGAAAGAAATGTATGAGAAAGTAAATCGTTTAATTTTGGAGTTGACATCACATTAAAAGATAGATTGCAAAATAGTGCGCATTGAAAATTTTATTTTATTCAGGACAGTTTATGTTTTTTTGCAAGACAGATAAGACGGTTTTTTTTTGCATGGAAAAATTTTAGTATGAAAAAGACAATCACACATGGACAACAGAAAATTTTAGAATGCAATTTAATTGTGAACCATGTTACAGCATCTACTTATAACAGCACATTGGCAATAGGCGGGGTTCCCTCTCCGCTTGACAGTTTTGTGGTAGCCGAAAGTTCAGTTCTCCGAACTAACTTTTGTGGTAAAAATCGCCACCTTCGCCAAGCCCGAAACCGTTCCTTCTCGCCAACATAAAACATTGTGTTCAAGGATGTCTGCAACGTTTACAACACCAACAAAAAATGCGTACCAACTTTAAGTCAGTACGCATTTGAAGTATATTGTTTTCGATTTTTAAACCATTTATTTTTCTGCCAATGCTTGGTCAATTTTTAGTTTCAAATTAGCATAATGTGCTTTTGCTTCATCGGTAGTTCCGCCTTTACAAATAGTACCAACTTGCTTTAATTGCGAAAGTGCTGCAGCCTGAGAAACGGCATCGTATCTGCCCGATTTGAATAATGCAATGATGTTTTCTACATATGCATTTTGTAAATTTTGTCGGAAAGAATTTGGATTGCTGGCATCTGCCGCAAAACAAGCTTTTGTTAAGTCGTTCATCATTTCCAAAACACTGTATTTATTGCCATAAAGTTTGGTGTCGGTTAATCTTCTTAACATGGTAGCATTTAACAAATGTGCCATAATGGTGGTTTGATAACCTAAAATTCTTGAGTGAATTTTTGGGTCTTCATTGCTTCCAAAAAAGTTAAAGCCTCTGCGTTGCAATTGCAAATAATTATACAAATCGGCTTGAACAGTGAACGCATCTGGTGCAAATGCATATTTTGTTAAAACATCCATGGCACGTTTTTGCTCTTTATAATCAACAGGAATTAAAGGTTTAGTAGCACCTGCTTGACCAATAAAACTTCTGTCAACAAATACACCACCCACATAACGAGCAATTACGTTTACTTGGTTAAAATATTCCGATTGAGCAATTCTATATGCTTGGAATAACTCTTGGTAACTTTGACCGTTTTTGCTGTATTTTTCTTTTAATTTAGTAAATAATTGATTGGCTAATTTTATTCTGTCAACCCCAAAAGAAATGGCATCTCCACTCATGTCGTTTACATTTATTCTTGGGTCTATTCCACTTCCTACACCACGCATGTCATCGGCATCATTTCCAAAAATTAATAGTGTATCATTTGAACGTGATAATATTTTTTCTAAACGTGCTTTTTCATTGGTTTCATTGTTCAATCCTTGTGAGTAAGCAAACTCTATTGCCCAAGCATCGTAAGGACCAGGACGAGTAGTAAAATAATCGCCTTGTTTGCTTTTATCTAAGGCTAAATTTACTGCAGGATAATCCATTACAGAAGCTATTAAGCCAATTTTACGGGTAATTTCTTTGTTGTTTATTTGGTTTGGTTTAAGCATTTGGCTAGCCTTCATATTATGGTTTAAACCCATGGTATGACCCATTTCATGCATCACCAAATAATACAATGATTGCTTAATGTATTCGCGTTTTTCTACATCACTAATGCCTTGCAATTGCATGGCATTTAAACCAAACAACGAAGTTTGGTGTAATTGATTATTTGCATCGCAAAAAGTATGCATGTTTTTGCCAAATGGCTTTTGAATATTCATTGCATTGGCATCAAATAACTCTTCTTGGCGTAACTTATTGGTTATAAAAATGTATTCAAACATAATATCAGCACCTAAAATTTGACCTGTTCTTGGGTCTACAAAACTAGGTCCATATCCTCCAAAAGGTGGCTGTGGCGAAGATGTCCAACGAAGCACGTTATAACGAATATCGCCAGCATCCCAAGTGGCAGTGTCGGGCTGTTCTTTTATAACCACGGCATTTTTAAAACCTGCCGCTTCAAAAGCCAAATTCCATTTTTCACCAGCTTCTTTTATGGTTGCTTTAAATTCTGTAGGCGTTGTGTTTTCTATCCACCAAGTAATTGGTTCTATTGGTTCAGAAATAGCTGCATTTGTGTCTTTTTTTTCTAAATTCCAACGGTGAATCATGTCTTTAAAAGCAACAGCATTTGTTGTGGTCATGTCTTCCACTTCTTCACTAAAATAACCCACTCTAGGGTCATCGGATCTAGCTTTAAAATTATTTTTGGGCGCTTCAATTAAAGTATGTTGTAAAAAAATACTTACCGCACGTTCATCGGCTACTTCCTTGCCTCCGCCAGCTGTTGGCATTGGATTGTCGTATACATATTCTACAATTAAATCTGTGTTTTTTTCATAGTTTTTTATACTCGAAAATTTGGTTTTTTCTTTACTCAATCCGCCCAAACTAAACATTTGAAAACCGGCTGGTAATCCAAAAAATGGTGACGGTTTTACTTGGCACATGCTTTCACTTAAAAAAATGGAGCTTGCATCTAATAATATTTCACCTTTTTTAACATCTTCAGCAACTATTTTCTGATTTACCAAAATAGCATCGCTAATATTTGCGTTACCCGATTTACTAATTGGATTATTTTTATCGAAATAATATCCTGTGTTTTTGATTACAAATTCTATTTTATCAAAATACCTGCGAATGGTAAATAATTTATTGTCGCGGAAGCTACCTCTAAAATGTCCAGCTGCTACAACGCCATCAACCGTATAAGAAAAGTAAATATATTCTTTGTTTAACTGTTCTTTTTTAAGCACCATGAACAAATTTCCCGTAACTGTATCTTGGAAAAGAGGAAATAGACCATCTGTTTTTTTACACGATTTTATTTTATCGGCAATAGTGATACTTTTGGTTGCAGCAGGTGTAGCTGCAATAGGTTTTTTCTTTGTAGCACAAGACGTTACAATTAAAAAAGCAACGGTTATCAAGGAGATTTTACGCATAATTAAAGTTTGTTATTTAAGCAAATGTGCTTTTTTAAGTTAACAAACCAAAACCATTTATGTAAAGTAAGGTTTTATTTAAAGTGAAATCTTTCTAATGTGGCCTATTTCCTTTGTAATTAGATTTATTTAGATATTTTCGAAGCTTAATAAAAATCATAATTTGAAAAAACTTATCTTTACTATTTTCATATTTCTCCTTTGCATTTTTAATGCAATGGCCCAAACTATAATACTAGGAAGTGTAACCGATGCCAAAACAAATGAGAAATTAATTGGTGTTTCAGTTTTGGTAAAAGGTTCTACCAAAGGAGTTCAAACAGACTATGATGGTCAATTTGTTTTGAAAACAGCTAACAATTTACCTTTTATATTGGTAATAAAATATTTGGGATTTGAAACCAAAGAAATAAAAATAAATGATGCTAAAATAAAAATAGCAGTCAAACTTTCAAAATCGGAAAAGTCGTTAAAGGAAGTATCGGTTAGAGATAGCCGAATTACTGAAAAAATGAAGCAAAATCCATTAACAGTTGAAACCATGGATGCCATTGCTATAAAGCAAACTCCAGCTGCTAATTTTTATGAAGGATTGGCTCATTTGAAAGGCGTTGACATTACATCGGCAAGTATTGGTTTTAAAATTATAAATACCCGTGGTTTTAATTCTACTTCTCCTGTTCGTTCGCTTCAATTAATTGATGGCGTTGACAATCAATCGCCAGGTTTAAACTTTAGTTTGGGGAATTTTTTGGGTGCTTCAGAACTCGATATTCAAAAAGTAGATTTAGTAGTAGGCGCAAGTTCGGCATATTACGGACCAAATGCATTTAATGGTGTTATAAATATGCAGACCAAAAATCCTTTTTTACATCCGGGTTTAAGTGCGCAAGTAAAAGTTGGTGAACGAAATTTAACAGAAACAGCTATTCGTTGGGCAAAAGTGATAAAGAATAAAGCCGGTGAAGATAAATTTGCCTATAAAATAAATTTGTTTTACATGCGAGCTAACGATTGGAATGCTACCAATGATAACGCCACATCTCAATCACCGGTAGGCAATAATAATCCAGGCGGTTACGATGCTGTAAACCGTTATGGTGATGAATATACAAGCCGAATTTTTTATACACCTCCAACCAATGTTTTAGATCTAAATAAAGGTTACTATTTAAGAAATGGTTATAATGAAAAAGATTTGGTAGATTATAATTCAAAAAACTTAAAAATTGGAGGTGCTGCACATTATAAAGTTACTAAAAATACTGAGTTAATATACACTTCTAATTTTGGAACAGGAACTACTGTTTACCAAGGTGAAAACAGGTTCAGTTTGCGTGATATTTTGTTTTTTCAAAATAAATTAGAACTCAAAAAAGACAATCGATTTTTTGTAAGGGTTTATGCTACCAATGAAGATGCTGGAAACAGTTACGATGCCTATAATACTGCATTGCTGATGCAAAAAGCAGCAAAAAGCGATTTGGATTGGGGAAAAGATTATAATAATTCTTTGACTCAAACTTTATCTGCTGAAATTCAAAATTGGTATGCCGCAAATTATGGGCAAGGATTAAGATTAGACACCATTCCAAAAGAAATCCGTTTGAGCTATATAGACAACTATTGGAAA
The DNA here is from genome assembly GCA_903901345.1 of uncultured Bacteroidota bacterium. Taxonomy (GTDB): domain Bacteria; phylum Bacteroidota; class Bacteroidia; order UKL13-3; family UKL13-3; genus JAAFJM01. The sequence goes on from CAIUQQ010000147.1 coordinate 8,050, forward strand.
AATAATTTTTCTGATAAAATTGCCACATTTCACTCTTCTGCCAGAGATATAGCTAATGCCGCTGGGGTTAATTCATTGGAAAGATTTGCTCCCGGAACTGCTCGTTTTGATTCCGCTTTTAAATCCATTACCAGCTTAAACAATACGCAAGGTGGTTCGCGTTTCTTTGACCAATCGGCCTTATACCATGCTGCTGCTGAATTTAAATTCAATTCTGACGAAATTTACAATAGCAAACTAAATTTAGATGTGATAGTTGGAGGAAACTACAGAATTTATGTGCCGTTTTCGCAAGGAACAATTTTTAAAGATGGAAACGAAATGATTACTTTATATGCCAAAGATTCATTGGGAAATATTTTGAAGCAAAAAAGTGATGGAAATGATTCAATAATTGGTAAAAAAAGTAATGGGTTTACGCAAATTACCAACCAAGAATTTGGAATGTATATTGGTTTTGAACGCAAGTTTTTAGACAATAAATTAAAAATGAGTGTGACTAATAGAGTAGATAAAAACCAAAACTTTAATTGGCTTTGGTCGCCTGCGGCAACAATGGTTTACACCAAAAACAAAAATGTATTTCGCTTTTCGTTGTCATCGGCTATTCGTAACCCAACACTTACCGACCAATACTTTAATTTAAATGTAGGTAGAGCCACTTTATTGGGTAATTTAAATGGTTTTAAAAACCTTATTGCCATTGATACTTTAATTGATATTTTTAATACAAATAGGTTTACATCAACAGGGGCTGATAGACTAAAAACAGCTGCTTTTGATATAGAAGCTATTAGACCTGAAAGATGTAAATCGGTAGAGTTTGGTTATAGGGGAAATATAACTGAAAAAATATTTGTAGATGCCAGTTATTATTACAGCTGGTACACCGATTTTTTAGGCTATAAAATAGGAGCGCAAGTGGTTTGGGATAGTTCTTCTACTGGTTTGTATCCACTATTCCCTAATTCGGTAAATGTGTATAGAGTAACCACTAATTCAAGAGATGAAGTAACCACACAAGGATTTACTATTGGCTTGAATTATTATTATAAAAACTACTTAGGCTTTTCGGGAAATTATAGTTGGAATAAATTAGACCGCGGAAACAGTAAAGACCCTATTATTCCTGCATTTAACACACCAGAACACAAGTTTAATTTGGGAATAAATGGCCGAGATATTGAGTATTTTAGCAAAAAAGAAAAATGGGGATATGGCGTTAACTACAAATGGCAAGAAGGATTTTTATTTGAAGGTTCACCTCAATTTACTGGTGTAGTTAACTCATATGGAATGTTAGATGTGCAATGGAATACCAGCATTTCAAAACTAAATGCAGTTTTTAAAATTGGTGCAAGCAATGCGTTAAATAACATGGTTTATCAAGTTTATGGAGGCCCTTCTGTTGGTCGAATGGCGTATGCTTCCATTACTTTTGAATTGAATAAATGGAAATAAGAAAATTTAAATCCTTTTATAATGACTCTTTTTCCTATTTGTTTTTAGCTAAAAAATCTTCTTTTGCTTGTTCAAATTCGTAAATAATACTTTCCCGTTCTGCTATTAAATCATCAATCATCGTTCGTTTGTTTTTAAATAAATTATTGAAGAATAAATCTGAACGATAATCAGTGAATTGGTGCCAATAAAAATAGGCAAAAAACCCTGTAACAGGAAGGCTTAACGCATAAATAAATGTAAACAAATTATTCTGTGAAAAATGTTTGAAAAATGAAATTTGCAAACTATAGAATATGATAAACGTAAACATGCCTAATACCATTCCTATGGCACCTTTGTAATCTTTGCTTTTAACTATTTTTACCGCCACAAATGCAGGTATTTCAAAAGGCAAAAAATTATTAATTAACCCAAATAAATACAAGGGAAAACCCAGTATTAATAACAACAAACCTTTGATATGATGAAGCAGATAATTCTTTTTATTATTTAAAATAGTGGAGTCGTTTAATTGTAATTTGTTTAAATTATTCAAGTAAATTTTTATTCTTAACTGCATTGTTTCTACAAACTGTGGTTCGTTTTTCAAATAGTAATTTACCGCTTTTACAATGTTTTTAGTAATGTCAAATTCCGCTTCCAAATTGTTTTGAGAAACACCTCTTTTTTCCTTTAGTTGATGCATGTAAAGCTGTTCAATATTTTTAACTAATTCATCGGTTTTAGCATCATGAATAGAAATAACAACTTCATCTAAATGTTGGGTAATGGTTTCGGTTAATTCCTTAATGGTTTTGGTTTTGTCGGCCTTAAATTTTTCGGCATAATCTGCTATTGCTATTGGCTCGTGAATATTAATATATAAGTCTTTGTTGAATTGGTGTTGGTCGGCATAATTCAAACCAATATTGATAATTTTTACACCTAATTTAAAATCATTTCTTCCTTCCGCACCCAGTGCAATATGCGAGGCGCCACCTTTTATAGGTTTTAGTTTACGCTCGGTAACGCTTACTCCTTCCGGAAAAATTAAAATTACACCGCCATTTTCTAAGTGCTCGTAACATTTTCTAAAAGTATCAGCATTTTTATTTAATTCACTCGGGTCATCTTGTTTTCTGTAAACAGGAATAATATTCATGTGAGTTAAAAACCATTTTGCAAAAGCACCTTTAAACAATTCACCTTTACCCAAAAAATATACTTTTCGGTTAATTACGCTTGCCAAAACTATAGGATCCATGAACGTACTTGGATGATTGGCCAATAAAATTAAAGGGCCTTTTTTAGGAATAAAATTGGCGTTACTGATAGTAATAGAGCGGAAAAACACACGAATAGTTCCCTTTAAAAGTAGCTTTATTAATTGATAAATCATGATACAATAAAGCAAATTATTTTGAATTTTAAACCATTGCAAAAAAAACGAAGTGTTTTTGGCACTTCGTTTTTTTAATTTTATCAAACACTAGCTTACAGTTGTGTCGTCATCATCTTTTTTCTTTTTGAAAAATTTAAAAATTGCCGCTCCAGCTCCCGCAACTCCTAATGCTATAAGTTTCCAAAACTTTAAAACAATGGCAAAAAACCCGATTTTAGCTAAAATTTTTCCCGCTACTAGTCCTCCAATTGTCCATGCTGCTACATTGTCAACATCGGGATTAAAGTTTGCATATTTATCGCCATCATTAAATTCAACGCTGGTAATTACTTTGTCAATACTGGCTTTTACTTCATCCATTTCTGTTAAAGAAGCCACTGCATTTAGCATAAACACCCCTTTTCTTCCTAAAACTCTTAAGTTATAGTTCAATGTGCTTAAACTGTCATCACCAAATTTTAACTCTTTAGCCCAATGCAAAACTTTTTTGTCTTTATCATAAAAAGGTGTAGAAGCCCAACCAATAAATTTAATGGTTGAGTAACCATCTTTTACTCTTTGAGGGTTTTCCTCTTCAAATTCTTTTTGTTGTTCTTTTAGTAAATCATCATAATCTATGTCATCCGCATCATCATCTTTTACATAACCCATTGGGTCAAAACTGATGGTAAATGCCCAACCATTTGCGTCTAAAACACTTCTGTTTTCGGGAATTAACATACCTGAAATTGAACTGTCGGCAGGGTTGCCCCATAATTCAGTAAGGATGTAAATACTTTGATCTTTGTCTAAAAATCTGAAACCTTTTGGAACAGTAATTTTAGCATTACCGTCTTTTAAATCAATAACACCAGTTTTGTAATCAAACGATTGTTCAATTTGGTCGTTCCAAATTTGTGTGCTGTCTATTTCTTGTGCCTGAATAGTGAAGGAAATAAATAGGAAAGCTAAAGTTGAAAATAAAAACTTAGTTCCATTGGCAAAGTAGTTTTTTATCATATATTTTATTTTTTGTGAACTGCAATAAAATAAAAAGTGTTTTAAAACCAAAACCAATCCTTGTTTTATGACAAAACAAAACCAAAATTTGATGATGGGTTATAGCTTAAAATAAATTACTTTTGTAGCTACATTTTATAAAAAAGGATTTATTTTATTCATGCAAGCATATTTAATTAAAAATTTAAAAGATTACGAAGGTCAACAAGTTACATTACAAGGTTGGGCAAGTAATAGAAGAGATAGCAAAGGAATTTATTTTATCATTTTACGTGACGGAACAGGTTGGTGTCAGTGTGTGGTAAGTGCCGAAAGTGTAAGCGAAGAAGTATTTAACGAATGTAAAAAAATTACCACTGAAACTTCCATCATTATTACTGGAACAGTTACCAAAGATGAAAAACAAATGGGTGGTTTTGAAGTTCAAGCTACCGATGTTCAAATTATAGCTGTAGCCGATGAATACCCTGTTTCTAAAAAAGAACATGGTGTTGATTTTTTAATGGATAATCGCCATTTGTGGTTACGCAGCCAACGCCAGTGGGCGATTATGAAAATTAGAAATCAAATCATTTTTTCAATACATCAGTTTTTTCAAAAAGAAGGTTTTATTCAAATGGATGCGCCTTTATTTACTGGAAATGCTTGTGAAGGAACCAGTAATTTATTTGAAACAGATTTTTATGGCGATACTGCATACTTAAGTCAAAGTGGCCAGTTATATGGCGAAGCAATGGCTTTTGCAATGGGGAAAATTTATACTTTTGGACCTACTTTTAGGGCTGAAAAATCGAAAACACGCAGGCATTTATCAGAGTTTTGGATGATAGAACCTGAAATGGTTTTCTTCGATATTTTCCAAAACATGGATTTAATAGAAGGTTTCCTTCGTGCTGTTGTTTCCGATGTATTGGCAAATTGCAAAGCAGAACTAGCAATGGTTGGACGCGACACCACTGTATTGGAACAAATAGTTAAACCTTTTCCTCGTTTAAGTTACGATGAAGCTGTACGCATTATTAAAGGTGAGCAAGATGTAAATGGACAAAACTCTATCAAATCGTTGGAAGACGAATTGAAACAAGTGGAAGCCAAAATGGAAGAAATTAATAAAGAAATTGCGGAACGCGAAGAAAAAATAAAAACTCCTGGAATGAAAAAAGGAGAAATAGGTTTTAACCAAGCTAAAATTGATAAATTAAAACAAGAGTTGAAGGATTTGGAAGAGGTAACTCGTAATATTCCAGGTTGGTTAAACTCTGCTCGTAATTTTGAATATGGTAACGATTTTGGTGGTAGCGATGAAACAGTTTTAACGCGCTTATTTGATGTGCCTGTTATGGTTTATAATTGGCCACATGAAGTAAAAGCCTTTTACTTAAAACGTGATCCTGAAAACTCAAAATTTGCCCGTGGTGTTGATGTGTTAGCACCCGAAGGTTATGGCGAAATAGTGGGTGGTGGCGAACGTGAAACAGATACTGATTTATTAATTGAAAAAATTAAAGAGCATCAATTGCCAATGGAAGCATTTGAGTGGTATTTGGATTTGCGTAGGTATGGAAGTGTGCCGCATGCAGGCTTTGGATTAGGTTTGGAGCGTTTGGTGACATGGATTTGTAAATTACCTCACGTTCGTGAAAGTATTCCTTTTCCTAGAATGTACGGACGTTTATTGCCATAGTATTTTAAAGTCATTGCGAACGTAGTGAAGCAATCTCTCCGTTAAATGGGATTGCTTCACTACGTTCGCAATGACGAAATAAATAAAAAATCAAATATGAGCAAAAACTAACAATTGGATATCACAATTTGCGACTTCCAATTTACTAATAAATTCAATAAAATGAACAACAATTTGAAAACAATATTTTCAATTAAAACAGTTACAAAAAAGTACTTTGTAACTGTTTTTGTTTTGTCTTTATTTTATTCAAATGTGCTTGCTCAAAAAGATACCAATTACATTACACAATTTGAACGACCGTACAATATTCAAACAAATACTTGGTTAAATGATTTTGGTTTTTACATCAATCCCCCTAGGTTTTCTGAATCAAAAGAAGTAATTAAAATTAATCCAAACATTAGTTTACAAACAGGTGTAAGTTTAGGTTTAAAATATTTTACAGTGGCTTTTGGTGTTCAAGTGCCAAGAACAAATGGCAATGAAGGACGCTTTGGAAAAACCAATTATTACGACTTTTCATTCAGTTATTATCAAATGTGGGGCGGTGGCGAAATATATTCTCGTTCCTTTAATGGCGCTTATAGAACGCATGGAAATTATACCAATGTATCAATAAGACCAGATGCTAAAATTGAAGATCATGGCATCAATTTCTTCTATAATTTTAACTACAAAAAATTCTCCTATCGCAGCGCGCTTTCCATGGCCGAGTTTCAAAAAAAATCGTCTGGATCTTTCTTGGTTTTGTGTAATGTTGGTTATAAATCTATCCGTGCCGATTCGTCTTTAATTCCTAATGATATAGACAGTGTAAAAAACTATGGCGAACTAGCAGGAATGAATTATTTGCGCCTTTGGCGATTAAATTTTAGACCAGGATATGCCTATAACTTTTGCTTAAAAGGTGGTAAATGGTTTATTTCTCCCTCGGCATTTTTGGGCTTAGGAATTGCAGGTTATAAAATTAATAATCTCAAAGATTTTGAAACTGGAACTAGTTTAGAATTTGATACACATGCTAAATTATCGTTTGGTAGAAACGGACATAAATATTTTTGGAACCTTTTTGTTACTTACGATGGTAATTTAAATGCTTTTGGATACCCTAACTTTGTAGCTTTTCAATCAACCAGCATTGGATTTAACGCTGGCTTTAGGTTCTATAAATTCATTCCTAAAATAAAATGGTTGTAAGGTGAGAATTTAGCATTTTGAAAATCGTTTTTTATGGCTTTAAAAAAGTTATGTTTGTAAACCATATTTGTTAAGTTTATAATTTTTATTTGCAATTTTAACAAAATGGAAATGAAACAATAAAATATGCCAACACTAAACTGGATAGGAAAAGATAAAGTTATTAATCATCACATGGATGTTCCGTTTAAAGTATTGGAACACTCCTATGGTTTTGCTACAGATGCTTCGACAGGCTCAGCAACCGAGCAAAAACAAGAAACCAATAGTGGAAATAAAATAATACATGGCGATAACCTAGAAGCCTTAAAAGCTTTATTGCCCGAATACGAAGGAAAAGTTAAGTGCATTTACATTGACCCACCTTACAATACAGGAAACGAAAGTTGGGTGTATAACGACAATGTAAACGACCCAAAAATAAAAAAATGGCTCGGACAAGTTGTAGGTAAAGAAGCCGAAGATCTGACAAGACACGACAAATGGCTTTGTATGATGTACCCTCGTTTAAAATTATTGCATAAACTATTGGCTGATGATGGGGCAATTTTTATTTCCATTGATGACAATGAACAAGCGAATTTGAAATTGATTTGTGATGAAATTTTTGGTGGAAAAAATTACTTAGGATTAATTAGTAGAAAACAAA
>CAIUQQ010000148.1 GCA_903901345.1 uncultured Bacteroidota bacterium
AAAATCGATAAAGGTTTTTACGTATTGAAAGTAATTTAACCCAAATAACTCATATTGGTTTTTGATGTTTCTGGTGGAATCAGTAACTTTTGGAGCATCTAATAAAATATTTAATGCCGAAACTAAATTACCCGCTAATTCTAAAGCATCCCAACGAAGGAAAATATAGCTTTTTGATTTACTTTTAAGTTGATTATTATAAGTAAATCCAAGCCTTATATCATTTATTATTAAATTATTGGCAAATACATTTTGCAAAAAAATATCGGTTTTACTTCGTGCTTCTAAAGTTGAATTTGTGAAATTAGTTTTTATAAAACTTATTTCTGGAAATGCTACAAAATAACTAATTAGTTTACGGTTTATTTGATAGGAAGAACCAATGGTAAAAACTCTTCTTTCATATTGCACATTTTTTTCGTATATAACAGATGAATTCACAATAGTTTTGGTGTTTGCATTGTTTATTCTTCTATCAATTTTATTAAAAAACAATAATTGAGGAATAGTTACACTTGCCGAAAAAGATTGTTCGCTGCTATTAAAAAAAGGAATAATAGGAATACTATCACCACTTTGTGCTTCAAAACTTGAGCGAAAACGCAATTGAAGAATTTCACCATTGTGAAAAATATTTCTATCGGTTAACTGAAGTACAGCTGCTAAACCATAATTTCTATAAGAATTTACATTGATTAAATTAGCTTGATCACTAGTAATTGCTTGTGGTTCTATTTGTATATCATATTTTTCGTTTTGATTCAAATTTATATAAAAATCAATTAAATTTTGGCTGTCGTTTTCTATTAATTTTGGAGTAATAGTTACCATGTTAAATAGTTGTAAATCGTTAAACCTACCATAAGTTTTAATCAAATTATTTTGTTGAAATAAATCTCCATTTGTCAAAAAATTCATTTTCGCCAAAATATTTGGATGGATTTTACTGCCGTTTTCTAAATATTTAAACCCTTTTGTGTAAATTGTATCATGATTAATATTTAAAGGTTTAATACTAGGTTCAACTTCTATGGTAATATTTCTAATATAATAAATTTTAAAAGGCTTAAAATCCTCTTGGTTTTTTATATTTATTTCAATTGCAATATAGTCGTTTTTAAAATTAGTGTCCGTTTTAAAATCTATAAATTCTTTTGCAAAAGTATAAAAGCCTTTGTTCCTTAATAAATTCAATATTCTATTTTGCTCATTCAATAAATCTTCTCTTTTAAAGGAATGACCAATTTTTATAAAACTTTCATCGAGCGAAGCGTTTACAATATCATAAATATTTTTGTCAGGACAATTAACGTGAAGTTTTCCGTATTTATATTGAGTATTTAATTTTATAAAATAAGTAACAATTTTTCTTTCTTTTAATAGTTTGGTATCGGTTACAGTATAATTTATTTCAGCATAATAATAACCTTGAGATTTTAGGTAATTTTTCATTGCCCTTACACTTACATCAATCATTGTAGAATCAATGATAACAGGAACCCGGCCCAAGTCATCTCTAAAAAAACGTTTTATTTTAGAATCACTTTTTGAAGCATCTCCAACTCTATAAAAAAACACATTTAACCTTACTAAACCTAAAAATTTTACTCCCGGCTTCTGTTTTGTTTGACTTTCTAAATCTGATTCATAAAATCTACTTTTGCTCTTTTCAAAAATTTCAATTTTATTTTTAACTAATTTTGGACCTTCTCGTTTATGAAATCTACTTATATTGCAAGCGCTAAACATGCTAGCCAAAGCTAGAATTAGTAAGGGAATTATATTTTTATTTATGCTAAGCAAACGTAATATTCAATTTTTAAAAAGTTTAAAAGACAAAGCCAGTCGATATTCCGAAGGCTTTTTTTTGGTCGAAGGTAGTAAAACTGCTATAGAAATTCTAAATTCAAATTTACACATAGAAGCAATTTACGCTACCAATGAATGGTGCAATATATTTCCAAAATATAAAAATAATGCAAAACTTTTTTTATGTACTCAAAATGAAATTGAACAAATCAGCTCATTAAAAAGTACAAGAGACATTGTAGTACAAGTTGCAATGAAAGACAAGTTCTTCAAATACAATCACTTAAATAATGATTTTACCATTGTTTTAGATGAAATTCAAGATCCAGGTAACCTTGGAACTATCATTAGAATAGCAGATTGGTATGGAATAAAAAATATAGTTTGTTCAGAAAACACCGCAGATTGTTACAATAACAAATGTATTCAAGCAACCATGGGAAGTATAGCTAGGGTAAATATTTTTTATGAAGATTTGATTGACTTTTTTGAAGCGAATCAATTACCTGTTTATGGTGCTTTTATGGATGGAATTGCGTTGAAAAATGCATCATTAATTACGCCATCTATTTTAGTAATTGGCAATGAGGGAAAAGGTATAAACGAAATTTTACATCCATTTATAACAAAAAAAATTAGTATTAAACGATTTGGAGAAGCGGAAAGTTTAAATGCTGCTATTGCTACCGCAATAATTTGTGATCACTTTTTGAATGTATAATTACACATCAAAACTTCCTTGAATCCAACCCCCACCAATTACATCGTTTCCATCGTAAAAAACGGCACTTTGACCAGGAGCAATGGCTTTCACGTGGTTATTAAAAATTACTTTCATTTTGTCGCCTTCTTGTTGAATATTGGCCATACTACCAGCATCTTTGTACCTAATTTTGGTTAACGATTCCATGGGTTCAAGTACAGATTCAAACTTACCCATATTTATATTTCGAACCCACATTCCTTTTTGTTGCAATTCCATTTCACGACCTAAAACTACAGTATTTGTTTCTGGATAAATAGCTAATACAAACATTGGTTCACCAAAAGCTATTTCTAAACCTTTGCGTTGGCCAATGGTGTAAAAAGGATAGCCTCTGTGTTTTCCAATTATTTTACCTTCAGAATTTGTAAAGTTTCCTCCTTCCACTTTTGCTTCTAATCCTTCTACTTTACGTTTTAAAAAACCACGATAATCGTTGTCAGGCACAAAACAAATTTCATAACTTTCACTTTTATTGGCTAATTCTTCATAACCCATATCAATGGCCATTTGCCTAATATCGGTTTTTCTGAATCCTCCTAACGGAAATTGTGTTTTGGATAAACTTTGTTGTGTTAATCCCCATAAAACATAAGATTGATCTTTGTTGTCGTCCAAACCTTTGCTTATAACAAATCTGTTATTTTCATTTCGCACTTGCGCATAGTGACCAGTTGCAATAAACTCACAATCAAGCATATTGGCACGTTTTAAAAGTGCTTCCCATTTTATGTGTGTATTGCAAAGCACGCAAGGATTTGGTGTTCTTCCAGCTAAATATTCTTCTACAAAATTATCGATTACAAAATCACCAAACTCGTCACGAATATCTAAAATCATGTGATGAATACCATGTTTAACGGCAATTGTTCTTGCATCGTTAATACTATCGAGGCTACAGCAACCGGTTTCTTTTTTGGAACCTCCACTGTTTTGATAGTCCCAAGTTTTCATGGTTACACCAATAACTTCGTAACCTTCTTCGCGGAGCATCACTGCAGCCACGGTACTGTCTAAGCCGCCACTCATGGCAACTAAAATTTTTCCTTTTTTACTCATTTTTCAAAACATTTCAGGGTAAATAGCCCTGTTGATTGACTTAATATTATATTAAAAAAATTCAAGATTGAAAGATTGTAAAGTTACTATTTATTAATACCAACTTTGTAATCTTTCAATTTTTACAACAATTTAATCATTAAATAACAAATTCTGCTTTGTATAAATCTCTATTAGGATTTACGCACATAACAGGTACAGTTCCCTCAGCGTTTACTATACGTTGAGCATAAGTGTCAATTATGTATTCTGAAAGACCTTTGTCTTCTGATTGTGTCATTATCATAATTAAATCAGCTTGACTATATTCAGCATATTTTAAAGTTTCTTCAGCAAAATCACTACTTGATTCATCAACTTCTTTTACTGTAAATTCAATTCCGTTTTCAATAAAAATATTTTCTACTTGACGAAGATTAGCAATCATTTTATTATTCAAAAACTCGTCACTTACTTTATTATAAATTATATGAATAGTAGAATGATAAGAATGTGCTAAATGTATTGCCATTTTAACTTTTTGTTTTGATTCAACACTTAAGTCTAAAGGAAAAACGATGTTTTTATAAGCATTGTTTGCTCTTGCACTTTTAACAACAATAACAGGCACATTACTGTAATTAATTACTTTACTGGCATTTGTTCCTAAAATGCGCGTAAATCCACTAACACCATGAGTTCCCATTATTATACAATCACAATGATATTCTTCTGCAGTTTCAGTAATTGTTTTATAAATTCTACCTACTCTAACTTCAGTTTTACAATGAATGCCGTATTTATCAAATATTTGACTAGCCAATTTTTCTAATTCAGGCAATGTTTTTTCACGAGCCAATGCTTCTTTTTCTTCATTGTTTCCAAAGTTAAATAACGAAGTTAAAAGGTATTCTTCAACTATGCTTAAAAGCACTAAATCGTTGTCAAAATGTTTAGCTGCTTGTGCTGCGTGTTCTAATGCATTTAAGCTAATTTCGCTAAAATCAACAGGAACAAGCATTACATTTTTTTTAGTTTGAGTCATCGTTTTTAAATTTATATTTCTTAATTTTTCGTTTACAAATGTAGTTGGAATATTTAATTTTCTAAATATTAATTAACCAATTGATCAGCACCGGTAACAAACCAAGTTCTTTCTTGCTGAATATAACTTGTTACTCTCGATTGTTTTAAGCTAAATCCTTTTGGCACTATAACAAAAGCAGATCCTTTATTAACTTTCACTTTTTCTGTTTTAAATGCTCTCACTATATTGTGATGATGCAGCAATTTACCTGCATTTTCACCTGCTGTAACTTTGGTATATATATCGTTTTCTACTAAGGCAAAATTAATTAACAAACTATCCGTTTTTCCGAAAATTTCATATTCAATAATTACAGTATCTTTATTGGTTTGATAAGCATTAATTTTTAAAAAATTTGCACTTGGCCTGGCTAACGTTTGTTTAATAAAACTAGCAATACTTTTTTTATCAGAACCAGGAACAGAGAGAATTCCATTTAAAAAACTTTGAGGCGTATACATTGGAATATCTTTCATTTTTCCAATATAATTTATTTGCCTAACGGTATTTAAAGTATCACTGTAACTATCAACCCAACCACTTTTATTCCATACATCCACATGAAAATCAATAACATAAACGGGTTGCTCTGCGCTGTCTGCCACATGAATTAATTCGCCTAAAAATTTATCGGCATCTGGACAACTGCTACAACCTTCAGAGCTAAAATTTTCAATTAACACAACTGGCATAAAAGCTTTAGATGCTTGTTGCTTCAGCAATTGACCAAAACTTATTTTACTAAAAAAAAGAAAACAAATTACTGATATTACAAGTTTATAAATTATTTTATATCTCATTATTTATTAAAAATATTTTTTTCAAAAATAAATGATTGTTTGGTTTAAAAAAGTAACTATTTGAATTTAGAATGATAAAAATGTAAAGTTTTGGTTGCATTTGATAATTGGCAAACCTAAACTAGTTTTAACCGTTAGCAATTTTTATAATTATCTTAGCTTTTATTTTAAAGTGATTGAAAAATAGCGAAATATAAATTGCTTTTTATTAATTCCCCAACAAAAAACATTTTATTCACAATGTTTTGAAAGGTTTGGAGATGTTATGGTAATAATTGCATATTGCATGATGCAATTTAAAGGTTCCATCAAATCAAAATTACCAAAATCCAATACAAGTATTTTTGCGGTAATGACAGCATTAGCTAACGAACACAATGCAATTAATTTAGCTCAAGGATTTCCTGATTTTGATGTATCGCCAAAGTTAATAGAATTGGTAAATAAATACATGAAATTGGGCATGAATCAATATGCGCCAATGCCAGGTTTATTAAGTCTGCGCGAAAAAATAGCTCAAAAAACTTACGATTTATATTCAGCCCAATACGATGCAAATTCTGAAATAACAATTGTGCCTGGTGCTACTCACGGAATATATGCAATTATGAGCGCCATGATTAGAGAAGGTGACGAAGTAATAGTTATAGAACCTTGTTATGATAGTTATGTGCCAGCCATTGAATTAAATGGTGGTCGTGCAATTCATGTTGAATTAAAATTACCTGAATTTAAAATAGACTGGAATGAAGTAAAGAAATTAGTGAATTTTAAAACTAAAATGATTTTAATAAATACACCTCATAATCCTACCGGAAGTATTTTAAATTCGCAAGATTTACAAAAACTGGAAAAAATAGTAAGAGGTACAGATGTTATTATTTGTAGTGATGAAGTATATGAACACATGATTTTTGATAAAGTTGAACATCAAAGTGTGGCACGTTTTCCCGCATTAGCCGAACGCAGTTTTATTATTTCATCATTTGGAAAAACTTATAGTACTACAGGTTGGAAAATGGGATATATTTTAGCTCCAGCAAATTTAACAGTAGAGTTACGCAAAGTTCATCAGTTTATGGCTTTTAGTACCAATACACCCATTCAATATGCCATGTCTGAATTTATGGATGACAAAAATATTTACTTAGAACTTTCAGGATTTTACCAAGAAAAAAGGGATTATTTCAGAAAACTTTTAAAAGGTTCAAATTTCAAATTGTCACCTTGCCAAGGAAGTTATTTTCAGTTATTGAATTATTCAAAAATAACACAAGAAAAAGACACTGATTTTGCAATAAGATTAACCAAAGTAAATAAAATTGCGAGTATTCCAGTTTCAGTATTTTATAGCAAACAAACAGATAATCAATTATTGCGTTTTTGCTTTGCAAAGCAAAATGAAACATTGGAAAAAGCGGCAGAAAAACTAATGAAAATTTAAACAAAATCACAAAAATGATAATAAGCAATTCGTTAAAAATTACATTGATTCAAAGCAATTTGTTTTGGGAAGATAAAATTACAAATATTAAACAATTTACCAATAGAATATTTGATTTAACGGACCAAACTGACTTGTATATTTTACCTGAAATGTTTTCAACAGGATTTACCATGAACAGCGAAAAATTAGCTGAAACTATGGATGGATTTACGGTAACTTGGATGAAAGAAGTGGCTTTGGTAAAAAATGCAGCAGTTTGTGGAAGCTTAATTATAACTGAAAACAGTGAAATATTTAATCGATTTTTGTTTGTAGAACCTAATGGAAATGTTCAGTTTTATAACAAAGCACATTTGTTCAGAATGGCTGAAGAAAATAAGTACTATTCTACTGGAAATGAAAGAATAATTATTGATTATAAAGGGTGGAAAATTGCACCATTTGTTTGTTATGATTTAAGGTTTCCTGTTTGGTTAAAACGGACCGAAAGTTTTGATTATGATTTAATGATATTAGTAGCAAGTTGGCCAGAAAAACGTATTACACATTGGCAAGTTTTAACGCAAGCAAGGGCAATAGAAAACCAGTGTTATGTGGCGGCTGTAAATAGAGTTGGCGAAGATGGAAAACAAATAAATTATAATGGTCAAACTGCTTTAATTAATCCACAAGGGAAAATGCTAAATGAGTTAACGCACGAGGAATTTGAAACAACATTTACCATTCATCTGCCAGAATTAAGAACTTATAGAAAAGCATTTCCTGTTAACTTAGATGATGATAATTTTGAAATAAAATTTTAATAAAACAAAGCAACTTTTTATAAATAAAAACAATCAGAAGAAATAATAAAAACAAATCAAAAATGAATAAAATTATTGTATTTACACTTTGTATTTTGTTGCAAGGAAATATTGCATTTGCACAGAAAAACAAAAAAAACAAAAACACTCCAATTATAGAAGAAGTTATAGCTCCCGATAAATATTCCAAATTTGTATTAGAAGAAAAAGAATTCGATTTTGGCGTGGTGAATGAAAATGGCGGTTTGTTAATTCATAATTTTTCAATAAAAAACACAGGAAATATTCCATTAATAATAAAAGATATTCAGCCTGAATGTGGCTGTACACGCAGTGAATGGACTACCCAACCAATTGCACCGGGTGCAGTAGGAAATATTAGAGCAATATTTAACCCGGCAGGAAGACCAGGAGTATTTAGAAAAGCAATTACCGTGTTTACAAATACTGAAGTTGAAAAATCACAAGTATTTGTAAAAGGAAATGTGGCACCTTCAAAATATCAATTTGGTTCAACTTACACTTTTCAATATGGCTTTACTGCAGTGAATAACAACACTTTTAATTTTAATGTTTTAAACACCAAAAGTGATAG
>CAIUQQ010000149.1 GCA_903901345.1 uncultured Bacteroidota bacterium
AAAATTTTTTAACAAGTTTTTTGAGATTTAAGAAAGGAATAAATTATTTGATTTTAAATATAAATTGCAAGCATGGCTTTACCTTGGTATCGTGTTCATACAGTTGTATTAAATGACCCTGGACGCTTAATTGCTGTTCATTTAATGCACACAGCATTAGTTTCTGGTTGGGCTGGTTCTATGGCTCTTTATGAATTAGCTATTTTTGATCCATCAGATCCTGTTTTAAACCCAATGTGGCGTCAAGGAATGTTCGTAATGCCATTCATGGCACGTTTAGGAATTACTGAATCTTGGGGTGGATGGACAATTACTGGAGAAAGTTCAACAACTCCAGGTATTTGGAGTTTTGAAGGAGTAGCATTAACACATATTGTACTTTCTGGTTTACTTTTCTTAGCTGCTATTTGGCACTGGGTATATTGGGATTTAGATTTATTCCAAGATCCTCGTACAGGTGAACCAGCATTAGATTTACCAAAAATTTTTGGTATTCATTTATTATTATCTGGATTCCTTTGTTTTGGATTTGGAGCCTTCCATGTAACTGGATTATTTGGACCAGGTATTTGGGTTTCAGATGCATTTGGATTAACAGGACATGTGCAACCAGTTGCACCATCTTGGGGACCAGAAGGATTTAACCCATTCAATCCGGGTGGAGTTGCTTCTCATCATATTGCTGCAGGTACTTTAGGTATTTTAGCAGGAATCTTCCATTTAACTGTTCGTCCTCCACAACGTTTATATCGTGCATTACGTATGGGAAATATTGAAACAGTTTTATCTAGTAGTATTTCTGCTGTATTCTGGGCTGCTTTTGTAACTTCAGGAACAATGTGGTACGGTTCAGCTACAACTCCAATTGAATTATTTGGTCCAACACGTTATCAATGGGACAGTGGTTACTTCCAACAAGAAATTGAAAGAAGAGTTGAAGTTTCTTTAGCAAAAGGAATTTCAGAAACAGAATCTTGGTCACAAATTCCAGATAAATTAGCTTTTTATGATTATATCGGGAATAACCCAGCAAAAGGTGGTTTATTTAGATCTGGTCCGATGAATAAAGGAGATGGTATTGCAGAAGCTTGGTTAGGACATCCTATTTTTAGAGATCGTGAAGGTCGTGAATTAACAGTAAGAAGAATGCCAGCATTCTTTGAAACATTCCCAGTTATCTTAGTTGATAAAGATGGTATTATTCGTGCTGATATTCCTTTCAGACGAGCTGAATCTAAATATAGTATTGAACAAGTAGGAGTAACTGTAAGTTTCTATGGAGGAAAATTAAACGGTCAAACGTATAAAGATGCTCCAAGTGTTAAAAAATTCGCTCGTAAAGCTCAATTAGGTGAAGTTTTTGAATTTGATAGAACAAGTTTAGAATCTGATGGTGTATTTAGAAGCAGTCCACGTGGATGGTATACATTTGGTCATGCTAATTTTGCTTTATTATTCTTCTTTGGTCATTTATGGCACGGAGCACGAACAATCTTCAGAGATGTTTTCACAGGTATTGGACCTGAAGTTACTGAACAAGTTGAATTTGGTGCTTTTAGAAAAATTGGTGATAGAACAACACCTCGTAAAGGTAGTGTTTAATTAGAATTTTAAAAAATAGAGTTTAATGCATTTAATTTTAACTAGTGTTTATTTAGAACACTAGTTAAAAAATACAATTTATTATTTAAAGATTAATATGGAAGCTTTAGTATATACATTTTTATTAATTGGTACTTTAATGGTACTTTTTTTCTCGGTATTTTTCCGTGAAAGTCCAAGAATTATTCGTTCATAGATTTTTGATTGAATTCAAAGGTTTCTATTAATCATCATCTTCTTCAAATGGATCAATTAAATTCTCTGAACCTGGTCCAAAGGCACTATAGATAGTTAATAAAGTAACCCCAATGGTTAAGGAAGCAATTCCAAAGGCCAAAAATGCAGTATCAAAATTCATAAAATAGTTTTTTTTTTATTTTTAGTTTAGTAATAACATTTATTTTAATTTTAAAAATTTTATGGCGTTAAAAACTCGTTTAGGAGAAATTCTTAAGCCTTTAAATGTCGAATATGGGAAAGTTGCACCTAATTGGGGAACAACACCTGTAATGGGACTTTTTATGGCTCTTTTCTTAGTATTTTTACTTATTATTCTTCAAATTTATAACTCTTCATTAATTTTAGAAAATGTAGATGTAGATTGGAGTGCTTTAGAAAGTTAAAAAATAAAAAAGGAGGATAACCCATAAGGGTTATCCTCCTTTTTTATTTTTTATTCTGCACCACCTAAATCTGTTAATTCAGATAAAGAAAAATTATTAGTATTTGTTCCACTATAATTTACTGAATCAAATCTTACTACCACAGGATAACGAATAGCTTCTGATTTTTCAACACTTACTACTACTCCAACTTTATTAAACCAGTAAGATTCTTTTCTTAAAATTTTTACTTGAGATCCCTTTTTTAACATAAAATTTGACGTTTGTTAAATTTATTTATAATTTTCTTATTATTTTAATTTAAATTTATTGCATACTCATCTTATTCATATAAAAATATTAATTAATATTAAAGTTTTTATATGAATAAGAAAACAGTTCAGATAATTTTTATTAATTTTAGAATTTTTTTGTTATACTATCAAAGAGTATAAACTAAAAAAAAATTATGGCTAAAAAAAATATGCTTCAACGTGAATTAAAACGTAAAAAGCTAGTTCTAAAATATTCTGAAAAACGTAAATCAATTTTAGATGAATTAAAAAAAGTAAACTCTTTAGAAGAAATTTTTGATTTAAATGAAAAATTACAAAAATTACCTCGTAACAGTTCTCGCATTCGTGTAAGAAATCGTTGTTGGAAAACAGGTAGACCACGTGGATATTCCCGTTATTTTGGTTTATGTAGAAATGCCTTACGTGAATTAGCACATGACTGTTTTTTACCAGGAGTTATTAAAGCAAGTTGGTAACTACTAAAAAGTAGTTACCAAATATTATAATTATTTTAAATTAAAAAGCTAATTCATTTCCTCGTTTAAATTGAAGATATGCTGCTACAAAAAGTCCAGCTAATGTTACTACGATAAAGCCTAAAACAATTCCTGATAAAAGAGGTTCTACCATTATTTTTACAGTTAGTTTAAATTAATTGAAATTCTGAAAAGAACTAATATTTAGTTATCTAAATCCAACACTTGCTTGCCACACAAATGCTAATAATAAGAATAATACTGGAATTGCAGGCATTACGTCAACAAGTGGGCTGAATACAGCAAAACCTCCCGGTAATTTGCTTAATAATAATGTTTCCATATAATTGTATAAAATATAGTTGATTTTGCTTGTTATTGGAATATATACATATTCTATTTAGCAATTATTATAGTTAAAATTAATGTTATAACAAAATTAGATTTTTAAAAAATAAGAATTTTTGTTTTTAAGAATAGATGAAAGCTGGAAAAGAGAATTGAACTCTTAACCTCCTGATTACAAGTCAGGCGCTCTACCAATTGAGCTATACCAGCAT
>CAIUQQ010000150.1 GCA_903901345.1 uncultured Bacteroidota bacterium
ATGGACAATAAAGAATGTTAAAAGCCCTGAAAGGGCGAAATATAACAGCATGGGGTGTAGCCCTATGCTATTGAAAATATTGAATAAAGAGGATTTTGGATGTTGAATGATTGTTGAGGACACCAACTATGGACAATAAAGAATGTTAAAAGCCCTGAAAGGGCGAAATATAACAGCATGGGGTGTGGCCCTATGCTATTGAAAATATTGAATAAAGAGGATTTTGGATGTTGAATGATTGGTGAGGACACCAACCATGGACAAACAAATACGTGTCTGGATTCGGCAAGCTCACCATGACAATTAAAAATTCAACATTCATACTTTATACTTTCCCGATGTGTCGGGACTTAAAACTTAACACTTAACACTTAACACTTAACACTTAACACTTCATCCGTGCACCACAAACATCCGCTCATACACCAACTAGGATTGGCACTGCAAAAGGAACTGCAAGGCTATGTGTTTTTTGATGCTTTTAGTGTAAATAAGAATGAATTAGTGTTGGTGTTTAATAACATTGACCAATGGTTAAGTTTAAAGCTAGTCATAGAAGCTCGCACGTTTTTTATACAATTTTACGATCATCCAATAGAAAGAAAAGGTGCTAGCTATGTGCTTTTTAATCATTTGAAAAATGTTGGTTTCCAAACCCTTAAACTTCATGAAAATGAACGTTCATTCCGCTTAGTTTTTAAAAATAACAAAAGTTTAGTTTTTAAACTTTATGGTTCATTGGCCAATGTGTTGTATTTTGAAAATGAAAATTTAGCAGAATTATTTCGTCCGCAAATAGAGAGTGATAAACATTTATTACTGACTAATTTTTTGCCATTAGAGGAAACCATCAATGAGGAAAAATTAGCGGAGCAGTTTTATATATATACTGATGAAAAGGAATTTCCTGTTTTGGATTTAACAGCCAAAGTTGAATCCGAAAATCAGGTTTTTACCTCCCTCCTAACTGCCTATAATGAATTTACCAAACAGTATTTAGGGAAGTATTATTACACGCAAAAAAGGGAAAAATTAATTCAGCAATGCCAGGCGGAGTTGAAGCGTTGGCGGCCTATTGCGGTTAATGCGTCACAGGCATTAACGTATTTGCAGAGCAATGCTAGGAACGAAGAAATAGGACATATTATCATGGCTAATTTGCATGTAATGCAAAAAGGAAAAGAAAGCTTTGATACATTAGATTTTTATACCAATAACACCATTCATATTAAGTTAAAGGCTAATTTGAATCCGCAAGAAAATGCGCAGTATTATTATAAAAAAGCCCGCAATCAAAAAAATGAAGAGCAGCTGTTAGCTACTAAAATAACATTAGCCCAAGAAAAAGTAATAACCAACGAAGCTAAGTTAGCAGTGGTGTTAGCCGCTGCATCCATGCGCGATTTAAAGCAGTTTGAAACACCAGTAAGCAAACAAAAAAGCAAGTTAGAACAGCGAGAAACCTACCGCGAGTTTAACCATAATGGTTTTAGAATATTGGTGGGCAAAAGTGCTGCTAATAACGATGAGTTAACGTTAAAGGTAGCGCATAAAAACGATTTATGGCTACATGCCAAAGGCGTAAGCGGAAGCCACGTGGTAATAAAACATCAAAGTAAAAACATGTTTACCAACGATGTAATACAATATGCTGCTCAGCTAGCTGCTTATTACAGTAAATCGAAAGGAAGTGCCATGGTGCCTGTAATTTATACGCCTAAAAAATATGTAAGGAAACCAAAAGGTGCTGAACCAGGCCAAGTATTTGTAGAAAAAGAAGAAATAGTATTGGTAGAACCTAAGTTAAAATAATAATTAGCTAATATGCTTGGTTAAAGAAATGAACTAAACCTGGATGTTCTTTTAAGTTAATAACATTGGTAATTCCAATTGCTTTATCAATAAAAGTAAAAACAAAAGGATTATCGTCTGCTTTTTTTCTATCGTCAGGATTAATACTTGATGACAATAAAACAATTTTCACTTTATTATGGAGCAAAGAAAACTTGTTTTCAAAAATCTCTAAAAACTCCCACCCGTCAAGTAAAGGCATATTTAAATCTAAAAAAATTAAGTCAGGAATTTTCTGTTCATTTATAGGCAGCAGTAATTGTTGGTTTAAATATTCAATGGCTTTTTGTCCATTATTAGCAGTAAGTACTTCATTGCAAAAGAAAGTTTTTTGCAAACTTTTTTTACTTATCATTAATGCTACATTGTCGTCATCTATACAATATACTAAAGGTATCATTTATTTGTAAGTTTAAAGAATTTATTTTTACAAATATGCACAATTTAAAGTAAGAAACTGATTGTTTTTTATAATATTTTTAAATGTAATTTACTTGAAATTTAATATTTAGGTGTAAAGCAAAACTTTTAAGTGAATTACAATGTTTTTTTTTGTACAATTGAAATAAATTATGAAGGCAATAAATTATATAAAACAGCACCAAAATTTAATATTATTTGCTTTTCTATTACTTAATTTAAGTTATACGGGTTCAATAGATTGGGAGTTAAGAAAATCATCGAATGGCATATTTGTTTATACCAGACAGGGGCTTAAAAGTGATATAAAAGAAGTGCGATGCGTTACAAATTTCCAATCAAATTTAAAGAACTTAGTTTATTTTATAAAAGACATATCGGCACATCCTCAGTATATTTATAAATGTAAAATGTCGTTTATTTTAAAAAATGTAAATGATTCGGAGCTTTATTATTACCACGAAACAGCAGCGCCTTGGCCAGTAGCAAACAGGTATGGAGTAATTTATTATAAAATAACACAAAACAACAGTACAAAAGTAGTAACCATTAAATCGAACGGAATTATGGGTATGTATCCAAACCAGCCAGATTTAGTAGAAGTACCAGCTTTAACAGCTACTTGGACGTTTACGCCCAAAAGTGATGGCACGGTAGACGGGGAATATTATATATATTTAAATCCTGGGGGCAATATTCCAACTTGGCTTATCAATTTGTTTGTAGTAGATGGCCCTTATAGCACCATTACAAAAATGAAGGAAATGCTACAAAACGAAAAATACAATCAATGCAAGGTTAATTTTATAAAAAACTAGGCAAAAAAAAAGTGATGAAACTGAATTCATCACTTTTTAAAAATATAGTTTTAAATATTATGCGCTAGTAACTTCAGTAGCTACTTCAACAACTATAGCTTCAGCAGCATCTGGTTTGTTTAAGTAAATCATAGTTAACTCACAAGCTTTGTTTACACTAATTTTAACACTTTTTCCTTTTAACCATTCGTTAGTTAAAGCATTGTCGTTTAATACATTTAACAAATCGAATGAAACCGCAATGGCTGCACTTTTGTTAACGGCTTTTCCGTTTACTACTTCTAAGTTAAATATATAACCTAACTTGTTTTTAGCACCTGTAGAAGCAAACTCATGCTTATAAATTTGGAGTTTTTGATCAGTATCAGCTGTTTTTTTCAAAAGCAGTCTAATAACTGGTAAATATTTTTTCCAAAGTTGCGTGTAAACCCCTGCGTCTCTCATGATATTATAATTAGTAGTTGGTAATAAGGATACAAATTTAGTCATTAATTTTATTCATAAAAGATATTTGTTTTAAAATTAACATTTAAGTCATTTTTTACTAATAAAAATTTATAAATAACATGC
>CAIUQQ010000151.1 GCA_903901345.1 uncultured Bacteroidota bacterium
ATGAACATAAAAACAATAGCACAATTAAAAGCAAGCGGATATAAACCCAAAAGTGTAAAAGAGGAAATGCGTACTAATTTGATAGCATTTTTAAAAGGTGGAACCAATCCATTTGAAGGAATTCAAGGATATGATGAAACTGTTTTACCACAATTACAAACTGCCATATTATCGCAGCATAACATTATATTATTAGGCTTACGCGGACAAGCAAAAACAAGGATTGCCAGGCTTATGATTAATTTATTAGATGAATACATTCCCGTAGTGGAAGGTTCTGAAGTAAATGACGATCCGTTGGAACCTTTAAGCAGGTATGCCATTGATTTAATAGCAGAAAAAGGTGGTAAAACGCCAATAACTTGGATGCATCGCAATGAACGTTATACCGAAAAACTAGCAACGCCAGATGTGAATATTGCCGATTTAATTGGCGATGTAGATCCTATAAAAGCAGCTTCGCTAAAGTTACATTATAACGATGAAAGAGTAATTCATTTTGGATTGATTCCTCGCAGTCACAGGTGCATTTTTGTAATCAATGAATTACCCGATTTACAAGCCAGGATTCAAGTTTCATTATTTAATATTTTACAAGAAGGCGATTTGCAAATTCGTGGTTTTAAATTGCGCTTGCCTTTAGATGTGCAGTTTGTGTTTACCGCAAATCCTGAAGATTATACCAATAGGGGAAGTATTGTAACTCCTTTAAAAGACAGGATTGATAGTCAAATATTGACTCATTATCCAAAAACGATTGAAATATCGAAAACCATTACTAAGCAAGAAGCAGCCATTAAGCCAGCGCAAATAGCAGCTATTTCTGTCAATGAATTGATGTATAATTTGGTGGAACAAATAGCCATGGAAGCGCGTCAGAGTGAATTGGTAGACCAGAAAAGTGGTGTTTCTGCTCGTTTAACCATTAGTGCTATGGAAAATTTGTTCAGTGCTGCTGAACGCAGAATGTTGTTAAATGGCGAAAGTAAAACTCATATTAGAATAGCTGATTTATTTGGTGTATTGCCAAATATTACGGGTAAAGTAGAATTAGTATATGAAGGTGAATTAGAAGGTGCAAATCATGTGGCGCAGAATTTAATTGGCAAAGCCATTAGAACATTATTTACCGAGCAATTTGCAAATCCTGAAAAAGCGAAGAAGTCGAAAAAAGCCAATCCTTATGCCGAAATTATTAATTGGTTCAATGATGGTGATATGATTAGTATTTTATCGACTGCTAACGACAGGAATTATGAAACCGAATTGGGTAAAGTAAAAGGTTTAAAAGAATTGGTAAAAGCTACTCTTGGAAAATTAAGTAAACCCGATGAATTGTTAATGATGGAATTTGTGCTACACGGACTTTCAGAATTTAGCCAACTAAGCAAACATCAATTAAACAGTGGTTTTGAATTCAAGGATTTAATGAGCAGCATGTTCGACATGCAAGCGGGTAGGGCAGAAGAAGAATTATAGGTTTAATTTAAATCATATGAAGTAATGTTTGCTGGAATTCCTTGAGGAAAACGAGCAAACATTCTCAGCTGTTGATAGGAAATTTTTCGTGAAGTATACCTAAAATCATTTTCGCCACTAACACTTACCAATGTTGTAATTAATACATGAAAAGGCATAGTTATTAAAGAATAATATCCATGAATAGCAGGGTATAAAATAAAAATAGGAATAAATGCTTCATAGTGTTTTGGCAGTGCGTATCTTAATCTAAAACGTTTTATTTTATTAATTGGATAAGTCATTAATTCTTTAGAATAATCATTTAATATTATTAAGTTACTACTGTCAACTGCTATAATTTCACCAGCAAAAGTATTATTGTCAATGGTACGGTATTTTATAAATGCACCATATTCATTTTGGTAAATACTTGCTGCTTTTGGCAAGTATTTGGGTGCATAACAACTGCTTAAATTTATTGTTATAAATATGATTAGTATAATTTGTAAACTATTTTTCATCGTAAGAAAATGTTTTAGTATCCACCTTAGAATTCCAAAATTCTTGTTCCATATAAGATTCATACTTTTTGAAATTAGGAGCTTCGTGTTTTAAATATTTTTTAGGATTATAAACCATTTGTTTAAGTTTCAAAAGGTTCTTGTCTTTAATCCAATGTTGCCGCATCCACTCTAAATAATAGCCTTTTGAGTATAAAAACAATTCATAGTCTATATTTTTTTTTGGAAGTTTAAAGTTAAATTCATACTCGCTTCCTGGCATTGATATCAAATGCTTTTCAGTGTTTAATATTGATTTTAAAGCATTATTATCTAGTTTACCTTTATTTAAAATACTAATAGGATTTAACATAATTGGCGCTACTTTATCTTTAATATTTGTCAATGCTAAATAATCAATTCTCCATAGCCCTTTATTCAAAACAAGTTTCACTTTTATGTTTGAAATATTTGAATTTGAGTTGTTTTTTAGTAAAACAATTTGTTTGTTAATAGCTATTGGTCCTGTTTCGTTAAATTGATTATTAAACTCCCAAGTGTTATTCATATCATTCCATACATACACTTCAATATTCCCTAGTTCTTTAACTGCAGCATCAAAATTATTTCTTAAGAAACTGTCACTTTCAATTTTTGCAAACATATCACTCACTTTATTTCCCATGTATCCCATGGCAGAATAAAAGAGATAAGTACTTAAAAGTGTTTGTCTGAAATTGATAATTAATCCTAAATTATTTAGGTCTTTTACATTTTTAAAATCTATATATATTTCCTCTTTACTACTTAAGTTTTTTGAATCAGTATGGCTAAAACGTTCTGTTTTATCGTTGTTATTTATCAATGAAATAATGTTTCCTTCATCTGCTGTTGCCTTAAAAACTTGGTAATCGTTTTGGCATAAATAAAAGTCGTTTTTTTGTGATTGATAAACGCGTTCTCCTTTATTAGTAGGGTATGCAAGCAAATTTACATTGTTAACACAATGAGTTTCTAAAGCTTCATTTTTCATTGTTATAGAAAAACTATCGCCTATAATATTTGTATTGCAAAGAGCATCAATATCACCATATTCCATAGAAGGAGAAATGGCATTAGAAAATCCTTCTGCATCGGCATAATGAAAGTTATCGTTTTTATTTAAATAAAAAGTTGGACAGGAACCAAAGCAAGCTTTAGGGTTTGTTAAACAAAAAATTCCAACGGCAATATCAACTCCCGCTAATAATGATAAAGCCGCAATTCTCTCAACTTCTGTTTCATTAAGTTTTGAATTTGTTTCAAAAATTGAAACATTATTTATAGGAATTGTTGCATGCCCTTTTGAAACTAATAACCTATTTATTCCATAAAGTGAACCAAATCCAGTAATTGAATTCGTATTTGTATCAAATTCCCATCTATTATCTAAAATATAAACAAAACCATTTTTTAAATGTGCCTTTAAAAATGGTTTTTCCAACATAGTATCTGAACCATGTACAAGGTCATTTACATTGTTATAATTAGATCGAAAAAAATACTCATTACATGAAAAAGTGAATACACTTAATAGTAATATTATTAAGTAAAATGTATTGTTTCTATTCATAATTATCAATATTTAAAAACAAAATGAAATTCAAATATATTAAAAATTTAAATATTTTAATGTGTTTGAGTTTTTAAATGATTTTATCTATCAAAAAATTAAAGTTTTCAGCAATAAATGGAATTAATAGATCTATTTTAAATAGATAAAATACTAAAATGTTACTTCAGTTAAAAAATAACATTTTAGTAGTTGAAATTTTTAATTAAAATGTTTTGTTTCCATAGCAATGGCTTTTGGAAACAAAATATTGTTTTCTAAATGTATATGAATATGCAAATCTTGTTCAAACTCGTCAAGCTTTGCATACAATGCTTTAAAAGTATTACAAGCCCATGCTGGCGGATTGTAGTTATTACTTAATACTGCAATTTCTTTTAATAAATTTCCAACTATTTCATGTTCTTCTTCCATCATGTTTATTGGATTATTTACCGAACCAAATTGTGCTTTTTCTATTTTTATATTTTCTCTGTTAGCAGCTACCAATCTTTTTATATAAGGGAATAATATCAATTCTTCTTTTTTCATATGGCTTGATAAATCTTGTGCTACTAACTCAAAAAGTTCCTTGATTTTTATCACAGCGGGATGATGTTCGCCATGAACTTTTGCTACTTTAGTGGCATAAGCATCTATTAATCCTAACGATTCTGTAACATATACATGGTGCGTGTTTACAATAAAATCAGCTAAAAAATCAAGTTCCCAATTGTTATAATTTTGCGATTGCAATACTTTCTCATCTATGTTTTTTAAGTCTTGCATTATTAAATTCATGTCTATGTTTTTCTTTTCGCAAGCTTTTTGAATGGTAATTCCTCCACCACAACAAAAGTCAATTCCGTATTTTTTAAAAACATGAGCTGTCTTAATATTTAAAGCTACAATGTCTGCTATTTTTTGTTCTAATAAATCTGTGTTTTCCATTTTTCTTTCTCTTTTATTTTATACTATTTCCTTTATAATTGTTGTTATTGTTTCTTTATTATTAACACCCAAACCTTCTTGTTGATGTATTAATTCTCCTTTGGTATTAAACACACTGATGATGTTTGAATGTGAAAAATCCATGGGTGAAATCTGCTTATATTTTACCGATAAAACATTGGCAAACTCCTGCACACTTTTTTTTGTTCCTTGTAAAAACGTCCAATGAGGAGCGTTCATATTATTAGCAATTGCAAAAGCTTTTAACCTTTTTGGGTCATCAGTTTCAGGGTCTATACTTACCAACACAAAGTTTAATTGATCCAATTTATCCGTAGGCATTTTACTTTCTATGTCTCTCATTTGGGCTACCAAACGTGGGCATGCTGCTTTGCAACTGGTGTAAATCATTACCATTACCAAAGTTTTTCCTTGTAATGCACTCAGTGCAATGGTTTCGTTGTTTTGCGTATGCCAATTTCCTTTTAAATTAAATATTGATTCACCTGAATATCCAGAATCAATAACAGTTTCAGCATTGCCATTGCTATTATTTTTACAAGCTGAAATACTTATAAAAAATAATATAATTATGATAAAATGTATTGCTTTATTTTTCATTATTAATCATTGAATCTTTTACACACCTAAAACCTAAATTTTGCAAGGAATAATTTGCTTTTAAACTTTCCCTAAATGCATAACGCATGTATGCAGCATAATTCATTAAATCGGTTTTGGTAAATTTCCCACTTCCACAAAACAATTTTTTGTTAGTACTTGAATCATTCTTTGATTCATCGATTAAAAAGATGGAACTAAAATCACTTGTCCATTCCCAAACCAAACCATGTATATCAAAAACGCCCCAATAGTTTTTTAAAGAATTGCCAACAGGGTTATTACTGGTATTTGGTTTTTCGTACCATGCTAATATTTGCTGATTATATTTTGCTGTTTTTCTTGCGTCTGCAATGTTTTCATTTGCCATGGCTACAAATTCCCATTCGTTAACAGTTGACATTCTTTTGCCTTGGCATTCGCAATAAGCTTTGGCAGCATACCACGAAACATTTGTAATAGCACTGTTTGCATTCATTTCATTGCCAATGGTGGTGTCGTTTTTCCAATGATTGAGGTAATTGCTTTCGGCAAATAACTTTTTGATATTCGACTTTCTCCAGCGTTTATTTGTTTTTACAAAAGCCAAATAATTAGCATTCGTAACTGGCAGTATATCCATTTGAAATGAATTAATAGTTACTAATTGTGAGTCTCTGCCATAAAGTGGAATGTATTTTCCGCTTTTTATATTTGCCATAGCTGCCTTTACTCCAAATAAAGTATCAGCGTTATTTACTAATTTACTAGCATTATTGGAGGTGTTACTGTTATTGCATGAAATAACAATGAAGGTTAAACAATATAAAGGCAGTAATTTTTTTAAAATGCTTAGTAACACGCAACAAAAGTATGACCATTAATATTGAATGATTATGATTGCGGTCACAGAAAAAGATAGTTTTTTGTCTTGTTTTTTTATTTGAAGTATGAATGATGAAGTGTGAATGATGAAAAATCTTAAACACCCATCTCCCAGCGCTCATCTCCAATTATATATAAATATTTGTCAGTCTGAGCCTGCCGAAGACCTCATCTCCCAGTGCTCATCTCCCAGCGCCCATCTCCCTATCCAAAATTTATCCATTCCCTTTCAGCCAACCAGTAACGCTCATTCTTGTTTTATTGGTTACCAAAACTTCATGAAAAAGTTCATTGCTTTTGAATAAAACTGTTTTGCCCTGAGTAGGCGATATCATTTGATTGTTTGGACTTTGATGTATCAATAATTCACCACCATCTTGTGTTTGCCAATCGTTGTTTAAATAACTGATAAGTGAATATTTTCTACTCGAATTATTTTTAAATTGGTCTAAGTGCTTTAAAAAGAAACTGCCAATTTCAAAGTAAGAATAATGAAATTCATAAGCTGTAATTCCAGCATAGCAACTCATGTTTAGGTATTTTATAAAATCTTCAATTTGTAACAGAAATTCATTTTCAAAAGGATTATTATGGCTTTTATCCAACCAATAAATAGCATCGCTTCTTACAGCAGTATTGTACGAAAGCTTATCAGCATTGCCAGTTCCGGCAGCTATTAGTAAATTATTTTCGTGAAGTACAAGAAGGTTTTGTTTGAGGTTATTGGCTAATTCTAAACTTAAAAAATGTTTAGATATGCCAATATTTGTTTCAATAAAACTACTGATTAAGTCTTCAAAAATAAGTTCCATGTTGCCTTCATTTGCCTGAAATGACAGACTTGGCACAAGGTAACTTAATAAATGACTTTATGGTTTTATTTATAAATAATTCAAACATAGCGTCAGACGATTGAGGAGGGGAAATGTGTGGGAAGGCGTCAGACGCTTAAACAGCAACACACCGTCAGACGATTGCGCAGGGGAAATGCGTGGCAAGGCGTCAAACGGTTAAAAAAATCAGATAAAGTGATGTTTGAGCAAAACCTTATATACTCCACGCTTTAGTAAATTCGATTTGCCTATAACGATTTGTAAATATTTTTTGTTCTGCTTTTCGTTCGGCTTTCCAAAATTGTCTTTTTAGAAATTTTCTTAAATGTTTAGTCTATTAACTAGTAACAGTTAATTGCC
>CAIUQQ010000152.1 GCA_903901345.1 uncultured Bacteroidota bacterium
TGAACTTGGTGTTACCCAACTTACAACTCCTGATGTATCTGTTGTTAATACCTGTCCTGCGGTAGAATTGTGCGTATTTGGGTAAGTTACATTACCAGCGGTAATAGTTCCACTTGTTTTTACATTGGTTACACTTGCATTCCCTAACTTAATGGTATTGCTAGTATTTACACTTGCACCATTCCCTATGGCTGTGGCATTGGATAATGCAGCGGAAGAAACATCAGCTCCATATCCAATAGCGGTGTTATTACTCCCCGTAGTATTAGTACCAAGTGCCAGATTACCAATAGCAGTGTTATAACTTCCATTCGTATTATTAGTAAGGGCTTGCTTGCCTATAGCAATATTCTCATTACCTTCTGTATTATTTGAAGCAGATTGAAATCCAAAAACCGTGTTATAGTTACCAAGTGTATTGTAATACAATGAACCCATTCCAATAGCAGTGTTGCTAACACCTGATGTATTAGAACGAAGTGCATACCTACCAATAGCAGTATTGTAATTACCTGTGGTATTAGCTAAAAGTGAACTAGAACCAATGGCAGTGTTAAAAAAGCCTCCTATATTATTATAAAGTGAATAAGAACCAATAGCAGTATTTTCATTACCTGAAGTATTGGTAAAAAGTGAAAGATAACCAATGGCAGTATTATTATTTCCTCCAATATTATTATAAAGTGAATTATAACCAATGGCACTATTATTAATGCCTGAAGTGTTTGAATAAAATGTTTTTATACCTAAAACTGTATTGCTATTTATACTCCCCTTGCCACTTCCCAAGGAAAACCACTCACCATTAGTTCCCGAAAATGTTTCTATGGCTCTATTGTCAGTATTATAAATTTGCAAACCATTGGCTGGAGTTACAATTGCATCTCGCTGCACAGTGGTCATTCTTGGCGCTAAAAAACCTTTAGATGTAGATGTTAAATCTAGTTTTGCTGAAGCAGCAGGTGAATTTGTGCCAATACCTACTTGGGCATGGCTGTTTAATGATATTGTTATCAGGCTAATGATAACAATTAACGGAAAATACTTCATATTTTGGGGTAAAATATTTGTTAAATGATTTTTGTAAAAAGAAATAAGAAACATTGACTTTTAAATGCGAAAGTCAATAAAATAGGGGCACTGTTAAAAGGTCCTTTATTACTATAACTGAAATAATAATTAGTTATAATTTATGGTAGAAAAGAAGTTGTGAATTCCAATATACATTTTATAAAATAGATAAAACATAAAACCATTCACGTTGCAATAGTATCCATTAAAATCAATAAAACAACAATTAATCATTTTTAAAAAAAATTTTTATTCTATTTTTCGTTAATATTTATCAAGAAATAGGAACGTAAATTGAAGAATTAGTGATTGCTTGACAAGCAAAGCATTGCATTATGATTGCTAATGGCTGGAGTTTCCAACATTTGCAAAAACTTAAAGAAAAATAAAAATAAAGTTTTAGTTGACCGAAATATTTATAGTAATGTGGTAAAAAAAATAAACTTTAGCTATAGTTAAAAAACAAGAGAACAGTAAATATGCAATAGATAATATAAACGTAAATACGCATTGCTAAGCATCATTTAACATGCAAACAACCATTTATTGAATTATTAATTAATTGCAAAAGGCAAAGCACTGCGTCCTTAAGCCTAATAAACAGGTGTGTTTATAACTAAAGCTATGTTTTGAAAAAGCAAATATCATGCATAACTTATGACTGGAGTCATAAATTCAAATAGCTGTAAAACACACCTTTGTTTCCATAAACTAGACAAAAATAAACATGAAAAAAATCTTTGTAATCTTAACATTTGCTTCCA
>CAIUQQ010000153.1 GCA_903901345.1 uncultured Bacteroidota bacterium
ATATTTGATAATGATGTCCTGGAATAGCTTCATGTAAGAATAAAGACTCCATACCAGACGTTGTATTGAATTTTTTTGCATCCAAAATAGGTACATAAAATATGCCGGGTCTTTTTGCTTCTAAAGATCCCGGATTGTATTCAGCACTTGCAGAAGCTGCTCTAAATGCTTCGGTTTGTCTAACTTCAAAAGGCGTTTTTGGTTCATGCAAAAACATCTTCTTCAAATTTGGCAACATAGTTTTATGTATAGCTTCAAATGCTGATGTTACTTCCTTTGGTTCTTTATATGGCATGAATTTTTTATCCTCTTTCATGTATTCAAAAAATGCTTTTAAATCGCCTTTAAAGGCAACTGCATTTTTAATACTGTCCATTGCTTTTCTAATCCTTGCAACCTCATTTAAGCCTGTTTGATAAATTTCCTCTGGTGTTTTATTCGTGGTAGTGTTTACTTTTACTTGATAGGCATACATTTTATCACCTCCAGTCATAGTGCCCAATCCAGAATTGCTGGTAGCCTTTGGCAAATATTCATTTTGTAAAAAGTCACCTAATTTTTTGTACGTAGGAACAATCACCGTCATGATTGCAGTTTCATATTCTTTTGCCAATCTTGTTTTGTCTGCAGATGAAAAATCCTTTGGCATTAATTCAATTGGGCCATAGAATAGACTTTTCTTAGGGTCTGACACCACCATGCCTTGCATTTGTGGTATCATTTTTGTCACCAAAGTTTTTGGTAAAATAATACCTGCAGCCATTCCTTTTCTAAAGTTACCAATAGCGGTATCAGCCCAAACTGACATTGCGTTTACTCTTTTTAACCAATTTTCATAGTTCTTAACTGTTTTAAATGGTTGTGCGCTTGTTCCTGACCCCAATTGCCCCATAGTTAGCGGAAGACCTACAAATTGATTGAATGGCATGTATTCAAAGTGGTATTGATCCCCCTCTAAATTTATTTCTAATTGATATTTTAAATTATCAAAAGATAATTTATCATTAATTTCAATATTTAAAGTTCTTGATTCATTTTCTTTTTCTAAAAAAACGTTTAAAGAATCTATGGTTTTTAAATTCTTTTGATCAAATACTGTTTCATTTACAAAAATGGCATATTCATTTACATTGTCTTTTTTCAAAGCAAATAAATTGTCATCATTGAAATCTTTTTTGAACATAAATTCACCTTCAATGGTTTTAATTGATAAATAATCATTATCTATTAACTCCCAATTTCCTCTTTCAACATTACCATTTATAGAAATTATTAAATCATAATTTTTTTTGAAAAAATAAACCGTTTTTTGATTTTCAACTTCATCAAATAACACCCAACGTTTATTAATTAGCATGGTAATATCATCAAGCCTTTCGCTATGTCTGGCTAGGCTTGGAATTATATCATTTAAATAGGTTTTCATGAGTCAAATTTATATTATTTTATTTTAACTAATTCTTCTTTTCAATTCCTCTTCTTCAATATAAATTTTAATAGAACCTAAGCAATATATAAAATGACGTACTAACTCTTTATCACGAGCTTCTTTCTCTGGAAATAAAACAAGAAAATAAGCTACAATGAAAAATATAAATTCATCATACGCTTGTTGATTATTTAGTTCTTCGTTGAATGGAATAATCCCTGAATCTTTTAGTATTACTTTTTTTAAATAAGGGTACATGATTGGAAAGTTACACCTTAGCAATTCTTCGGCTTTGTCAGGAAAATGAGTAAAATATTTTTCAAAATATTTTACTGTAAAATCTGTCAATTCCTTCAATGGATTACGCCAATTATCAGATTGATATTGGTAGTTATTATTTATCAGTTCATTTATGACAGCTTTTTTTTCATTGTGCTGATCGCTATCAACTGCATTTTCCTCTTCCGCAAAACTTTTCAATAAACCTCCTACTTCTTCTTTTTCAACCAAACTATTTATCAATTCTTCTTTGCTAGCACCTGTTTCCTGAGCTATGATGGTTATTAACTTGTCGTATGCTAATAAGTTGAAACTTGCTTTAAATAAAGGCGGCAGCTCGTCTACCAATTCAATTGCTCTTGGTTTGTCTATATATTCTTTTCCATTTCCCATATTGATATGAGATACATTGCTTGCACCAGCAGCCCTGGTATGTTCTATAAACTCATCAATGATTTGTAAATTAGCTTTGCCATTTTTTAACAGTTTGGTATCTACAAAATAATCCTTGAAATCATTTCCATAAGTATTGTAAAACCTGAGAATACATGGCAATTCCGTTACTGGAATTTCTAAGAATATTTTCAACCAAGTAAAATAATTTTTTTGGTCTAGTTTTACAAACCAATTGGTAAATAAATTCTTTATTTCAATGGTTAAATAACCTGGGTGTTTAGAGTCAAAAATATTAAAATAAGCATCAAGAATGATGTAAGGATTTTTATTGACTACTTCATAAGTAATGAATTGAATTTGTTTAAGTGCTAATTCATTTGTTATCAAAGGTTCATTTTTCTTGATGTAATCATCAATTTCAGGATAAAATCCATCAGATAAATAAAAGGCTTTATTGATGCCAAATTGGGTAATTTGTTGGGAAGGAATTAAATAATCAAATTGATTTGGAAACAAATAGGCTAATCTGTCTTTAGCATTGTAACCATATGAAGGTACTCCAATTTTCATAGGGTAAATATTACTCCCCCAAAATTTATAATGCAAACCTGCATCAGGATTTATTTCATTGATTGAGTTTCCCAATGGTGCATAAGTCAATTCCAATTCAATCACCAATTCCTTATCACAGGCTATGAATACACTGTTTCTTAAATCTACAAACCAAATATTTACTAAATCTGTTAAATCATTCCCATTTGTAATTTTTGCATTTTTTTCAAGAATTAAGTCTTTTGATTCTAGGTAATCCAATAGCTCCTGACCTCGTTGTGATAATTCATTGTTATAAAAAATAACACGATAGCCTTTACGTTTCATGGCTTCCAAATGAAAAATCACCCAAAGTTCATAGTCTTCTTGCCCATATTTCCCAATTTGAGTTGGCGCTTCCTTTTGGTTTTTATAATCTAAAGGACAAGTTGATGCTAACACATCATTATTGGCAGGAATGAAAATGGTTTTAAAAGTGTTTTTTTTATACCATATTTCATAATCATCATGTTCCGTTTTATTGTAAATAATATTTTCTAAGCCTTCGTTAAAAAGTGCTACGCTGTTTTTTTTCATTCAGTATTGATGGGTTAAATGATCATTTGATGATTACATCAATTTGTATTTTTTTCTAATTAGCAACCATTAAATTTACAATCAACTTAATCATCATTTCTTTTTCTTCTGTTTTGCTTTCTGCAATCAAAATGGTAATAGCAACCAAGGTATTATCGGCTATTATTTTACTTCCATTTGTATGGTAAAGTTTATAGTTTTTATCTAAAAAATAAATAAATAATCCTGCTGCAATGCGTTTATTACCATCTGAAAACGAATGGTTTTTAACAATAAAATATAACAGATTGGCTGCTTTTTCATTGGTACTTGGGTACAAATCAACACCGTCAAATGTTTGATAAATGGTTTCCAGTGAACTGCTAAACGATTGATCTTTTTCATTGCCAAAAAGCATACCTGCCTTTTGTTTATTTCGCCATAAACTTATTTGCTCTATTGCTTCTTTGTAATCTATTTTCTGTAGCTTTTCGTTTTTTGTTTCTGGTATGGCTAATCGCTGGTGGTCATATTGATCCAACAAATCCAATGCATGGGAATATTCGCTTACTACTTTTAACAAACCAATTACTTCATTGGAAGTTAAGTTAGTTTTTTGCACTACATTTTCTAGCAATTGAATGCTTTGTTTTAAAGTGCTTAATTGCTCCTGCGATGCTTGTAGTTTTTGTTCATTAATGGCATAACCTTTTACCAAATAATCTTTTAAACGCTGTGTTGCCCAAATTCTAAATTGTGTAGCCTTATTCGAATTTACTCTATATCCAACTGAAATGATTACATCAAGGTTGTAATATTTACTGATTGATTCTTGAGTTTTTCCTTTTACAGCTCCATGTTGAGTGGTATGTGCAAAATTTGCACATACCACTTTTTCATTTAATTCACCTTCTTTAAATATATTACGTATGTGTTTTGAAATTACGGTTCTATCTTTATCAAACAATTCCGCTAATTGAGCTTGATTAAGCCAAATAGTTTCTTTTTGAAATAGGACTCGCACCTCAGTAATATTTTCTTTCGTTGTATATATTTCTATTTGATTTTCCATTATACCGCCAAATTAATCCAATTACACTTCCGTTTTGGTCAATTTAAAATCAAAACATTGTTCTAATTCTATGCAATTATTTGCATCAAAATCAACGATTATATTAAAACGCCATAACTGCTTATTCATTCTTAAAGAATGTATAGAGAATGAAATCCCTTTACTTTCAAAATTACATTTTTTATCAGCACAAGCACCTTTATAGCTTTGTACATAAATTTCTCCAAACTTTTTTTCTAAAAAATTACAATAAGACAAGTAATTCTTGATAAAAGATTTTTTATCTTTTAAATTCATGGACGCTTGCTTGTTTGAAATCAAAAATTCCAATGCTTTTTTATCCCTGTTTTGCATGGCTAAAGTAAACTGCTCCACCACATCAAAATATGGTGTGGGTAATACTATTTCAGGTAAAACTGCTTTTTCATTAAATAATTCTAGGTTTTGCATGTGTGAACGGATTTATATGGTAAATAATTTTTTGAATTAAATGGATTGGATAGAAAACAAAAGTATTGCTTAATATTTGTGGTAATATTTTATTTAATTAACAACTGGCAAGAACCAATGTGGTGGCTGATTTTAATTTTCCACACCAATGTTTACTGGTACCTGAGCATGTGTATAATTATTTTGTCTTTGATTGACAAGTATTAAAAGCTGGGTTTGTTATATTTTATTTTTTAAATACAAAAGCCTTCTTCTTTTTCCATAACAATGATCCCTTCATGGCATTTTGGACAAGGTTTTCCTTCTGTTAAATGTGTCCTTACTATATTTACTGAACTACAAGATATACATTTTAACTCATCTGCTTTGTGATCTAATTTAAATTGATGTAAGCAATCCAAACAAACAGTTTGGTGCATGTATCCATCAAAAGGCCCGTTACGGGCATGAGGAACAAATATCCTCTCCCCTTCTTCATTTAAATTGTAAGCAATATTTGAAAAATTTCCTTTTGTGTAAAACCCGCAGGCTTTACATTCAAAATAAGTCGGTGATGCCATGATTATGTAATTTTAATTCACAAATGTATTGGATAATATTTATTGTTCTTTGTTAGTTTTATAAAATATATTTGTTAACCAATTTATTTAAATACAACATGGAAAATTTTTAAAAAAATGAAAAATAACAGGTCACTCTTTCAATTTATTCTTATTATACTTTCATTTTTGATAATGATAGTAATTATTTGTCATGTTTGGAATTATGGTTTGCCTAACAGTAAAATAAATAAAAAACCTGAAATTAAAAAAA
>CAIUQQ010000154.1 GCA_903901345.1 uncultured Bacteroidota bacterium
CTATTTGGCTTTGGTCTTTTTATCCATATATTATTGTTTATAGCAATTGTTTCATTGATTTTAAGATTTTTTATAATTTATAAAAAAAACAATAAAATAGTTAAAGTATATCAAGTAAAGTATCTAAAGGGCAATAAATAAATTAATTTAAATTCATAAAAAGTAATCTATTAAATAAAATAATGATGAAAAGAAATGGCGCATACATTTTTCAAAGTGTAAATTTTGTAAGAAAAACTAATAATCTAAAAAGCATGAGTATTGAATCGGAACAGGTTTTATTTAAGTTGTTTATTTCCGAATTGAAAGAAATGTATTGGTCAGAAAAAATGATGGTAAAAGCTTTGGCAAAAATTATAAAAAACACTACTGATTTATACTTAATATTATTATTGAATTTGAACCTTGAAATAACAAAAAATCAAATTACAAGACTTGAATACATTTTTGAGGCCTTAAAGGTAAAATTTGAAACCAAAATTTGTGAAAAACTAAAAGTAATGTTAGTTGAAATAAATAGCTATATAAAGCATTATGAAAAAGGAAATTTTAAAGATGAAATTATGATGCTTAATTTCCAAAAAACAGCTCAATTTAGAATTGATTCATATGATTCAGTTTGTGAATATGCAAAGTCGATAGGGGAATTTGTAGTGGCTGATTTTTTACTTGAAT
This sequence comes from uncultured Bacteroidota bacterium, assembly GCA_903901345.1. Lineage (GTDB taxonomy): Bacteria > Bacteroidota > Bacteroidia > UKL13-3 > UKL13-3 > JAAFJM01. The sequence continues at coordinate 676 of CAIUQQ010000154.1, forward strand.
CTTTAAATGAGAAAATCAAATTAGATTTAAAACTAACAGAGATGTCGGATTCAAATGTTAATTCAAATATCCAAGAATATTTTCAATGTACATAATAAATACAGAAATCAGTTATGTTTTTGGATACTTTAATTCAAAAAATAATGAAGTGGATTAATAAATAAAAGCTTTAAATATTATGAAAATAAAAGTATCAAAATCAAAAAATACAATAGAGACAGAAAAGTTATTTACAAAAAAACAAAACAAGATTTTAATAGTGAAAAACCCAATACTAATGATCCAAATCAACTAGAAGTTTCTCCAAAATAAATTACAAAAAAAGTAAAAAAATCAATAAATGTATACTCATAAAAGTATAATTTGAAAATAAATGCTAATTAAATATTAACAAACACTTTCATTGGAAAATGAAGGTGTTTTTTTATTTATTAAAAAACAGTAAATTTTACAATTCTATTAGTTATTAATGTAAGTTTTTAGGGTGCCATTTATATCACCTTTACATCATGGAAATTTTTCCATAATTTATAACTAAAAAATGAAAAATAAAATACTAATTGTAATAGCAACCGTACTATTATTATTTCCAAAAGTGAACTACGGTCAGGCTCCAACTTTAGGAACAGCTGCAGGCTTTGTACTTTTTACTTCTGTAGGTGCAGTAACCAATACAGGTATTTCACAAGTAACAGGACATGTAGGTTCAAATGTTGGTGCAAGTACAAATTTTGGAAATGTAAACGGAGTTATGGAATCGCAGAATTCTGCTACAGCCGCATGTTCTACAGCTGTGTTATCGTTATACAATCAATTAGCTGGAACTACTGCTGCTTTTTTTCCTTCATCATCGCTCGGTGGAGATACACTTTTAGCGGGTGTATATTCTGTAACAGGTGCATCAACGTTATCAAATACCCTTACATTAAATGCGCAAGGAAATCCAAATGCAGTATTTATTTTTAAATTACAGGGTGCTTTTTCTGCGGCAGCAAATGCCAAAGTGATATTAATAAATGGGGCATTGGCATGTAATGTTTTTTGGAAAATTGAAGGCTTAACAAGTCTTGCCACAGGTGTTACCATGCGTGGTACTATAGTTACCAATAATGCAGCCATAAGCATGAGTGCAGGAGATACTTTAGAAGGCAGAGCATTTACAACAGCCGGTGCTATTTCAATTAATGGGGTAATGGCTTATACACCCATTGGTTGTGGCAGTCCTATTTTAACAGGACCAATTGCTCCTACATTGGCTACAACCGCAAATTATGTTTTATTTTCTGGAATTGGACCTGTTACAAATACAGGTATTACCCATGTTACAGGCGATGTAGGAACCAATAGTGGATTGACGACTGGCTTTAATCCATTATTTGTGAATGGTGTTATTCATCCCATTCCTGATTTATCAACCATTCAGTGTGCATCCGATTTAGGAGTTGTTTATACTTATTTGAACGGATTAACTGCCGACATAGAATTACTCTATCCTGCTCAATTTGGTAGGAATTTAGTACTTACTCCACACACTTATTTATTAAATGCTGCAACAACATTAACGGATACACTTTTTTTAAATGCGCAAGGCAATCCAAATGCAGTATTTGTAATTAAAATTTATGGTGCACTTTCAACAAGCACCTATTCAAAAATTGTATTAACCAATGGCACTCAATCAAGAAATGTATATTGGTTAGTGAATGGTGCGGTAAGTATCAATGATTATTCAATTTTTAGAGGAACAATCATTGCAAATAATGGTGCAATTAGTTTAGCCACTGGTGTTACTTTAGATGGAAGAGCATTAACAACTATTGGTGCTGTAAATGTTACAGCAATTACTGCAAATATACCAAGTGCACCTTCTGTAGTTGTGCCACCATTAAGCAAATTAGTTTGTGTTGGTGATACAGCAAGATTTATAGTAAGCGCCACAGGTAGTGGTTTAACTTTTCAATGGCGTAAGGGTAATGTTAACCTAGTTAACGGTTCAAATATTTCGGGTGTTACCAACGATACTTTAACCATTTTTCCAGTTTCATATGTCGACACAGCTGCTACATACAATGTTGTAATTATTCGAAGTGGCAATGTGAATGATACTACCATTTCAGTTTCTTTAAAAATAAATAATCCAATAATAACTACAGAGCCTATTAATCAAAATGCGTGTATTGGAAACAATGTTGTATTTACAATAAAAACTACTGGAACTGGAATAACTTATCAGTGGCGTAAAGGAACAATAAACCTGATAAACGGAGGTAATATTCAAGGTGCAACCAGCGATTCTTTAAAAATAAATGGTTTAACTTTAAGTGATATTTCCGCAAATTACAATGTGATTATTTCAGGAGTTTGTTCGCCTAAAGATACTTCAAATTATGCTGCCCTAAATATTAGTACAACAGTTATCAATACAGAACCAACTAATCAATCAACATGTTTGGGAAGTTCAGCCATTTTTATTGTAAAATCGAATGGTTCGGGCTTAACTTACCAATGGCGTAAAGGAAATACTAATATGGTGAATGGTGCAAATGTAACTGGAGCAACCAACGACACGTTAAGAATTCTTATTGCAACCATAGCCGACACGGCTGCTAATTACAATATAATAGTTTCAGGAATTTGTGCAACAAAAGATACTTCCATCAATGTATCTCTATATTTTAATGCTGCAATCAATGTTATCAATTCGCCAATTAACCAAACAGTTTGTTCAGGAAGTGCAGTTCGCTTTGTAACCAGAGCAACTGGTGCTGGTTTAACATACCAATGGCGCAAAGGAAATATAAATTTGGTAAATGGATTAAACATTACTGGAGTTACAGCTGATACTTTAAAAATAAATACTGCAACCATTGCTGATACAGCAACTAATTATAATGTAATAATTTCAAGTATTTGTGCTGCAAAAGATACTTCTATCAATGTATCATTAAATATCAATTTGCCTTTGGTAAAAACCACTATTCCTTCCAACCAAACTGTATGTTCAGGAAGTTCAGTTCAATTTATTACTAAAGCAACTGGTGCTGATTTAACATACCAATGGCGCAAAGGAAATGTAAATTTGGTAAATGGTTTAAACATTACTGGAGTTACAGCTGATACTTTAAAAATAAATACTGCAACCATTGCTGATACAGC
>CAIUQQ010000155.1 GCA_903901345.1 uncultured Bacteroidota bacterium
AATATTATGTCTTCTGTCAAAATGAGGCATATATTCACCTACCACACCATCATTTCTAGTAACATAAGTGAGTGAATAAACAGTCCAAATATTTAATTTCTTATTTTCAAATTTCAAAGTAGCATCAGCACCATAACTCAAACCTTTTTCAGCTATATAATCAAATTTTTGCAAATCACTTCTATTTAAATTTGAAGCATCATTTTCATATATTTTATACCTATTGATACTAATAATTTGATTAAAATTTTTATAAAATGCTTCAGAGTTTAAACTTAATTTACTTTTGTTATTATCTATTATATCGAATTCAAAGCCAAAAACTCCGTGCCAAGCCGTTTGAATTCTGCTGTTTGTATTTTTTAAAGAACCATTTCTTGAAATATCGTCAGGACTTGATAAAAAACCATAGAACAAATTCACCACATCTTGATCGCTCACAGCACTGATTAAATTCTGAGAGTACATTCCTGCTGCACCTTTTAATCTAAACGATGAATTCACATTATATTTTGCACCAATTCTTGGTTCTATGCTACTTTCTGATAAAGATGCATAATAAACGGCTCTAATTCCTGGCTCAATAACAATTCTACTTCCAATAATTTTTTTGAATTTTATATATCCAGAAGCCTCCGTATTACTATTTTCTTGGTCAATGTTTCTGCCGGTAGAATTTTTATAATTGTATAAAGTGTTAAATCCTACCACTTCAAATCCATATTTCAAATCGTCTTTTCCAAAATAGTTAGTAAAGCCAAATAATGCATTGAAACTATTGATACCACTAGAACGTGGGTTTCCATTGGCTTCTGTTAATTTTATACCATAATTAGAAAAACCTGCTGCTATATTAATTAAAGTGCTACTTCCATCAGGAATAATTAATAAATTAGTACCAAAACCAACATTATTCCAATTGTATTTTAAATTATTAAACATTGAATTGTCATCAAACCTAAAACCAAAAAAGTTGGCTTTACTTCCATTAGAACCTGAAAATGAATATTTTCCGTAAAGGTCATTGAATGAATAGGGCAAGCCATTTACTGGATCGGCATTTTTATATAAAATTGGAGCAGTTTTATCTAAATAAGAAGTTTTATATGATATTACATAAGATGAAGAACCACCACCATCAGTAAACTTTGTGATTGGCGCTTCTATATGAAACTTAGCCGTAATGGGATTGATACTAATTTTACCACTAAAATCTTTCCTGTTTCCGTCACGGGTACTTACATCTATTACACCTGAAATTCTACCACCATGTTGAACATTGAATCCACCTGCACTTACATCGGCTGTTTTAATTAAATCGGCATCAAATATACTGAATAAACCTATGGAGTGAAATGGATTGTAAATAATCAATCCGTCTAATAATACTTTATTCATTACCGGAGAACCGCCTCTAATGTATAATTGACCACCTTGGTCACCACTAAAATTTACTCCTGGTAAAACTTGAAGATATTGAACCAAATCAGGTTCACCTCCAAAAGTTGGTAAACGTGCTAAATCTTTTTGAGTAATTACATTGGTTGAAATATTTACATTTTCACGTGCTTTTTCTTTTTCACCACTAACGGTAACTTCATTTAATTGATTTTTCTTTTTTTCAACACTAAAATTTACTTGAATGGGTTCGTCAGAATTTACTTCAATTTTATGGATTTGAGATTCATAACCAATATAAGCAAAACGAACTGTATAGCTACCATATGGAATTTTTGTAATCACATAAATGCCATTATTGTCGGTTTGAACAATGGTATTTGTTAATTCTAAAATTTTTATATTGGAAGAAATAATGGGTTCTCCACTTTCTTTATCTAACACAACTCCCTTAATTCTACCGAATTGTGCAAATAATTGAAAACTTAAAAGTAAAGATATAATTGTTAGTGTATATTGTTTTTTCATTTGTTAAAAAGTGTGGCGAATATAAAACTATATGCCAATGCAAAAAGTCATTTATTCATAATATTAATATTGTTGCTAAATTCGCAAAATAAAGAAAACTAAAATTAATGAAAAGAAGCTTTCAAAATGTAGTCATATTATTTGCCTTAATGGTTGTATTTACTTCATGTGGTGATGGTTGGAAAAAATATATTCCATTATCAGTTGATAAGGAATTAGGAATTCAGGCTCAAAATCAATATGATTTAATGTATAAAAATCAGATTTTACAAGAAAAAGATTACCAAGAATTATACGATAAAATAAATTTAATTAAAGAAAGAATCCTAAAATCGGGTAAAGTTGCGCATGCCGATGAATTTGATTGGGAGTTAAAAATTATCAATGATTCTGTTTTAAATGCTTTTTGTTTGCCAGCTGGAAAAATTTATATTTTTACTGGACTGATAAAATACTTAGACAATGAAGCACAATTAGCTGGTGTAATGGGACATGAAATAGCCCATGCCGACAAACGACATGCTATTGATAATATGGCAAAACAATTGGGATTAGCTGCTTTAATAAATTTAGTTTTTGGCGATGCTGGAAGTTTAATTGATATCGCTCAAAACTTAATTGGTTTAAAATTTAGCAGAGACAATGAAGCACAAGCCGATGAATTTGCTGTAAATTACTTATACGAAACAGTATATGATGCAAGTGAGGCAAATGGTTTTTTTAATAAATTAGAAAAAGACAATCAGGAGGAAGAAATCACGCCTTTTTTAAGTACGCATCCTGCACCTGAAAACAGAAAAGAAAATATGTTAGCTCATTGGAAATTATTAGGAGGAAAAAGTGGAGATAAAATGGAAGCTAATTACCTGAAAATTAAACAATATTTACCCGAAAACAACAATGTAACATGGTAAAAATAACTTTAATACAATTAGGAAAAACACATTTTAAATTTGTAGAAGAAGGATTTGCAGAGTTTTCAAAACGACTTTCGCATTATTGTAAGTTTGAAACTAAAACTTTTGAATTACCTACAAAACTTAAAAGCAAAGACGAAAATCAAACTAAAAAAGCAGAAGCAGAAATTATTTTAAAACAAATAAAACCTACTGATTTTGTAATATTATTAGACGAAAATGGTAAAACGTATCCATCTATTCCATTTGCTAAATACATTGAAAATTTAAGCGTGCAAAACGGAAGTATCGTTTTTATTATTGGCGGTGCATTTGGATTTGACGAAACAGTATATAACAGAGGAAATGCCAAAATTTCATTATCAGCGTTCACTTTTTCTCACCAATTAATCCGATTGATTTTTATAGAACAGTTATACCGATGTTTTACCATTATTAAAGGAGAACCTTATCACCATCAATAACATAATTTAGGTAAAATTTACGTATTAATCATTAATATATAGTTGCATATCCAAATTACTTCATTTACATTTGACTATTAATTAAACAATACAAAAAATGAAAAAAATGCTAATTTTAGCTGCATTTGCAGCAATCACTTTTGTGACTAAAGCACAATCGTCAACTCCGGCAACTACCACAAACATTGCTAATGAAAGTGTAACCGTAGTTTCTGATGACAAGCCAGTTAAAGCTGAAGAGAAAAAAGATAAAAAAGCTTGTTGTTCTAAAAAAGAATCAAAAAGCTGCGATAAGAAAAGCGAAAAAAGCTGCGATAAAGATAAAAAAGATGGCAAAAAATCTTGTTGTAGTAAAAAAGCTGAAAAAGCTGAACCTAAAACAGAGGAAGCTAAATAGTTTTTTAAATTATTGTACAATAAAAAAGCCCAATTTGAAATTTCAAATTGGGCTTTTCTATTGTTAGCTATAATTATGGTTTTGGAGCTTCTACTGGCTTCACATCACCTTTGATATAAAGAATAACGTTTGATTTTTTACCATTGCTCATTACTGTTACTGTTTTGCTAAAAGAACCAGGCGATGCTGCATTGTAGGTAGCTTTTACATAACCTTTTCCACCTGCTTTAATGGGTTCTTTTGTCCATTCGGGAGTAGTACAACCGCAACCTGCTGCTGCATTTGTAATAATTAATGGCTCTTTTCCTGAATTTTTAAATACAAAAGTATAAGATGCAGGAACTCCTTGTGGAATTGATCCAAATTCGTGTGTTTCCTTTTCAAAGGTAATGTCTGCTTGGTTTGGATTTTCAACTGCTGCAGGAACTGTTCCCGGAGTTGTTGATGTTTGAGCTTTAGCGTTAAAACTAACTAATGTTGCTACTGCAACAGCTGCTGTGATGATTAACTTTTTCATTTTTGTTTATTTTGTTTGTTTTTTATAATTTATGTTTTGACGTTTACAAATGTTATACCAAGTTTTTTTAAAACCATTTCAAAGATAAGAATTTTTAAATAACTAGTGCTTAAAAATTTCTTAACTTTTGCAATAATTCTGTTTTTTTACAAATCAAATAGTGGCCAATTTGTTTTTACTGAACAAAAGTATTGCGCCTGCAATTAATAAAAATATTGCCATAATTACATAAGCAAAAATAATATTATTACTCATTGAAAAAAATGATTGAGAAAACATGAAAATAAAAAAGCTCCGTGTTAATACATTGATTAAATTAAAAATACTACCTACCCTACCCATTAAGTTATTTGGAATTATTTTAAACATATAAGTGAGTCGTAAAACCCTAATTCCAGCATTGCAAAAACCTAAAATAATACTTACGATATATATTACTAAAACACTTTTACTAATGGCAGCGGCAATAAAAATAAATGCAACAACAAATGTTAATATGACTATTACTTTTACAATAGATGCTTTATCAAATAATTTATTAATAAAAAAACCAGCACTCAATGCACCAATGGCATAAATGGTGTCGGCTAAAGCAAATACATTGCCTTTGGCAATCAAATGTTGTTTAATATAAGTTGGTAAAACTGCATGAATTTCAACTAAAAGCATGGCAAAAACCATGTAACTACTTACTCCAAATATAAAAACATATTGATGTTCTTTTAAATAAGTAAATCCTTTTTTCAATCGCTCAATGATGCCATGATTCAATTCTGTAATTTTTTTAATTGGAGCATAAGGGATAAAATAAATTAACAATGCCGCCAAAAAATAAGTAATTGCATCCATCATGAACACATCATAAATTTGCCAAGCTTTGATGCTTATTTCAACATTCAATATATTAATATCAAAGCCATCTAACAACATGGCTGCAAAACCACCAGACAATATTGAAGTTGATTGCCCCACAATTTCAATATTAGAATTTACCGATTTATATTGTTCTGGACTTGAAATTTCTTGTCCAAATGCGTATAAAGTTGGGTAATGTATATTGTAATTAAGCATGGTAATGGCAAATACCGCCACAATTAAATAACTGGGCAAACCATGATTGAAATATCCAATGATGGCAATTGAAAAAATAAGTAAACCACATATAATGGAAGTAAATAAAAAATTATTTTTCCTGCTAAATTTATCAACTAGAGTTCCAGCATACAAGCCAAAAAACATGATAAAAAAAGTAAGTGCAGCATAGGAATAATTAAATACTTGCGAATTGTTATTTTTGGCAAAATACCAAGGAATGGAAAGCATGCTCACACCTTGAGCAAAACCACTAATGCCATTGGCAAAAAATAAAAGCAATAATGATTTTCGGTTTTCGTGCATGGCGTCAAAACTAATGTTTGCATTTGATTATATTTTGAAAATAGTTATCATTATTGTTTATTTGAATAAAATAAAATGGCTGACAAATCAATAAAATTAACACCGCAACAAGCTTTGCTAAAAATGGCCAATTATTGTGCTTACCAAGAAAGGTGTCATTCAGAAACAAAAAACAAATTAGCGGAACTAGGAATTTATTATGAAAATGCCGATCAAATAATTGCTGAGTTAATTACTCAAAATTATTTGAATGAAGAAAGATTTGCAAAAGCATATGCTGGTGGAAAATTCAGAATAAAAAAATGGGGACGCAATAAAATAAAGCAGGAATTAAAGCAAAAACAAGTTTCAGATTATTGCATTCAGCAAGGTTTAAAAGAAATAGATGCCGATGATTATTTGGTAACTTTAAAAAAGGAAGCCAAAGAAAAATATGAAAAAGTAAAAGATAAAAATGTATTGATGAAAAATAATAAAACTGCCCAATATTTAATGAGTAGAGGTTTTGAGGCCGATTTGGTTTGGGATGTTTTAAAATTACTGAGATAATTATTTATCATTGTAAAAAATAATAGCATAAAAAGTAATAACTATGAATAAAAACAATTTTGATTTTTTAAGGTTTTTGTTTGCTTTTATTGTCATC
>CAIUQQ010000156.1 GCA_903901345.1 uncultured Bacteroidota bacterium
AATTATAAAAAAAATTATAAAAAAATAAAATAAACGTATAATTAAAATTCCCTAAAAAACCGTCAGCTATTTTTTGTTAAAGTAAAAACAGTAATCTCAGGTAAAATACCCACTCGTCCTGGATATCCTAAAAAGCCAAATCCCCTGTTTACGTATAGTTGTTGGTTTTTAACATGATACAAACCAGCCCAATGAGGATAAATATATTGGGAAGGACTCCATTTAAAACTACCAATTTCAACACCAAATTGAAATCCATGTGTATGTCCGCTAAAAGTAACATCAATGTCCTTATGATTTTTACTAACTATGCTATCAAAATGACTTGGATCGTGTGAAAGTAATAATTTTACAGGAACATCAGGCATATTTTTAGTGGCTTTATTTATGTCGCCATATTTTTGAAAACGTCCCCTATCACCCCAATTTTCAACACCAATGATACCAATTCTTTGGTTGTTTTTGGTTAAAGTTATATGTTCATTTCTTAATAAATTCCAACCCATGTTTTTATGAGCTTGCGCTAAATCTGCTAAGTTTTTTTCTTTAGCTTCAGGGCTAGCCCAATTAGGAACATAATCACCATAATCGTGGTTACCATAAATACTAAACACACCCATAGGTGCTTTTATTTCAGCAAAAATATTTTGCCAATCATATAATTCATCTGTCATGCTATTAACAATATCACCAGTGAAAAATATTAAATCGGCATTTTCTTGTTTTATCATTTGAATACCTTTATAAACAGCATCTCTATCGGTAAAGCTTCCAGTATGAACATCACTTATTTGTAGTAATTTTACCCCTTCAAAACCGCTAGGTAAATTTGGTAAATATAATTGAATGCGCCTTACTCTATAATCGTAAGCACCTTTAATAATTCCCCTTGATAAAATAATAAGCGGTGCGGCCGAAACCAATAAACCTGTAGTAGCCAAAAATTGACTTCTACTTATTTTTTCTTTTTCCTGAATTTCTTCTTCGTGAATATGTTCTAAAACATCTCCTTGAGTGGGATCAACAAGAATTTTTGATTTATTGCGAGCTAAAATACTTCTCCATAAAATTTTAAGTAATCTTTTTAAATCATCAAAAATTAAAAAAATACATACTACAAACTTTGATATATAAATGACAAAATAGAATCCTGCGAAGTATATTTTTATAAATTTACCATAATTTAAACCTGGAAAAAGAAGTCCAGACATAAAATAAATAAAAACTAAAACAGGAATAGTCCAATAAATATAAGCAAATATTTTTCTTGTAATATTCGACTTATCTCTGACTAAAGCCCTAACAGCTTGCCAACTATATAAATCAATTATAATTGCGAAGGAGATGAAAGATAATGCTAATTTAATTTGAAATGCTTGAATCACGAATGTTTTGTGCTTTATTTGAAAAGAGTACAAATAAACAATGCTTTGTACATAAAACAAAAAGAGATTTCGTTATGATTTTGTAAACTTGCTGCGTAAAAAATATTTTGAATAAAAACAAACACATAAAAGCAATAAAAGGAAAACTAATTAAGTTAAAAGACTGGCTATTGAAAGTATTACTACTTACATGGCAATACAGTTTAATGCTTATTATACTTTACAGAGTAGTACCTGTTCCTATTACTCCATTACATATAGTTAGACTATTTGAACAAATGGCAGGTAGTGATGAAATACGTCTAAACAAATCGTGGCGAGGAATTGATTATATTGGTAACAACATGATTAAAGCTACCATAGTTGGTGAGGATTTACAATTTTTTGAGCATTACGGATTTGATTTTGAACAAATATACAAGTCAATAGAAAGCAGTATAAATGGAGGTAAAAAATTACGTGGGGCAAGCACCATTAGCCAACAAACTGCCAAGAATTTATTTTTTACCCCAAGCCGAAGTTGGATAAGAAAAGGATTGGAATTTTATATTACGGTAAGCATAGAAGTACTTTGGAATAAGCGAAGAATTTTGGAAGTTTACTTAAATATAATAGAAATGGGTAAAGGAATTTATGGTGCTGAAGCAGCTGCAAATTTTTATTATAACAAATCGGCAAGTGAATTAAGTAAAAACGAAGCTGCTTCAATAGTTGCGTGTTTTCCAAATCCTAGAAGATGGACCGCAAATAAACCTTCAAGATATATTGAAAGAAAGCAATCTGTAATAGTTCGGTATATGAAATATGTAAAAACACCTTGGAAACAAAAAGGTACTAAGTAGTTTTTGTTTTATTTGATTTATTGGTGTTTTTATAATAAATATAAAATTTGTTATGGCATTTTCCACATGAATATTTTCTGTAAGCATCACCAATACGAAGCAATTTGAATATTTTATTTTTCTTTATTCTTGAAATGTCATTTACAGCGCTACATTTAGGGCATTTGTACTTAAAATTAAAGTAAGTACTATAACTATAAATAAACAAACCAATAAGTATAGATAAAATAAATACAGGTATAAAGTTAACATATAAGAATCCTTCTATGTCAATGGCATTTATAAGTAAAAGTTGTAGTTTCATTAGAATTTTAAAGTTGATAAAATAACCAATTTTAGTAAAATTGAAATTAAATTTACAAGAAAAAATACTTAAATGAAGTAAATATGTAAATAATAAAACAATCAATAACTTTTACATCATTTATATTCGCAAACTTTTAAAATTATTAAATCAATGAATTTACAAATAAAAAATAAAAAAATATTTTTACTTTTAGCTGCAATTTTTATTCCTTTAATTTCATTGATAGCACAGCAAACTGAAACCATAGAAGGACAAATTATAGGCAAAAAAAATAAAAGTCCTTTAATTGGTGTGGTAGTTTCTTTGGTTAATTTAAACGATTCATTTACCCGAAAAAACAGTTTAACAGATAGTGAAGGTAAATTCAAAATATACAATTTAAAATACGGTACTTATGGTTTAAGTGCTTCTTATATTGGTTTTGAAAAACTAACAACCATTATAAAAATATATTCAGCAGTAGAGAAGATTGGAGTTTTTAAAATGACTGAAAACTTAAATCAATTAAAAGATGTAAATATTACTGAAAGTGTAATACGATCGCAAATAAAAGGCGATACTGTAGAATACAATGCAAAAGCATTTAAAACAAATCCAGATGCAAATGTGCAGGATTTGATAACAAAAATGCCTGGAATTACATTAGATAACGGAACGTTAAAAGCGCAAGGAGAAGCTGTTCAAAGAGTAACTGTAGATGGTAAAGAATTTTTTGGGGATGATGTGGCTTTAGCATTAAAAAATTTACCTGCTGAGGTAATTGAAAAAATACAAGTATTTGATAAGCAAAGTGACCAATCACAATTTACTGGATTTAATGACGGAAACACTCAAAAGTCAATAAATATAGTTACAAAAGCTGGGAAAGCTAATGGAAAATTTGGAAGATTATATGCAGGACCAGGAACTGATGACAAATATACAGCTGGTGGGAACATAAATTTATTTAGAGGAAAACAACGTATTTCAATTTTAGGATTAAGCAATAACATAAACCAACAAAACTTTGGTTCACAAGATTTATTAGGCCTTCAAAGTGGCGGAAACCAAGGTGGAAGAGGCGGAATGGGAATGGGCGGAAGAGGAATGGGAATGACTGGTGGTGGCGGTGGAAATGCAAGTAATAATTTTGTAGTAGGCAATCAAGGTGGAATAAACAAAACCAATTCTGCAGGTATGAACTTTAGCGATATTTGGGCAAAAAAATTAACAGTTACAGGAAGTTATTTTTTCAATCAATCAACTAATAACACCAATAACCAATTGCAACGTACCAACTTTTTAAGTGGTGGTGTAAACCAACTATATAACCAAAAAAGTGTGAGCAATAGTGACAATTCAAACCACAGGTTAAATGTTCGTTTAGAATACAATATAGACAGCAATAACTCCATTGTTTTAACTCCAAAATTAAGTTTTCAAGAAAATAGTGCTTATAGTTTAATTAATGGTTCTACTACATTTAACAATGAATTATTAAACAAAACAAATACTGTAAACACTTCCAATAATAGTGGAGTAAGTTTGAACAACAATATATTATACCGTCATAAGTTTGAAAAGCAAGGCAGAACTATTTCATTTAATTTAGGAACAGATGTAAACGACAAAAATGGTGCTAATAATTTAAGTGCTAACAATGCTTTTTACTTTCCAACGGATTCTATTTCCAAGTTTGAACAAAGAACTACTACCATTGGAAATAGTTACACTCATTCGGGAGCTATAAATTATACGGAACAAATAGGGAAAAACGGAATGATTATGGCTAATTATTCGCCATCATTTACCCAAAACTATAATAACAAACTAACCAATACCAAAGACACGCTAAATGGCGAATACAATATATTAAACAATAACTTATCGAGTAATTTTGATAATATTTTAACAACGCAAAGAGGTGGTTTAAATTATAGGTATAAAATGGGTGAAAAAGCTAATTTTATGTTGGGTGCTAATTATCAAAATGTATTATTAGAAGGAGTTCAAAAAACACCAATTCCAAAAACTGTTAAAAAAACTTTTGATAATATATTGCCAAATGCTATGTTTAGCTATCAATTTACAAAACAAAACAACATAAGAATATTTTATAGAACCAATACTAACGCACCTTCTATTAACCAATTACAAAGTGTAATTGACAATTCAAATCCTTTAAGTTTAAGTACTGGAAATCCTGAATTAACACAAGAATATAGTCATAATATAGTTACTAGATATGGATTAACAAATGCTGATAAAGGAAAAACTTTCAATTTGTTTTTAAATGCAAATAGCACCAAAAACTATATTGGAAATTCAACTTATACAGTAAGGGATAGCAGCCAAAAAATTGGTGATTTAACATTAACCAAAGGTTCTCAATTAAGCAAACCCGAAAACTTTGATGGGTATTGGAATATTAATAGTTTTATTACTTATGGGTTTCCTGTAAAGAAACTTAAAAGTAACATGAATTTAAATCTAGGAACTACCTATAATAAAACACCTAGTAAAATAAATAATTTAGTAAATTATACCAATACTTATGTGCTTACATCGGGCTTTGCTTTGGCAAGTAATATTAGCGAAAAAATAGATTTTACAATATCATATACTGCTTTTTATAATATTGTAGAAAACACCATGAATGCTAAGTTGAACAACAATTATTTTTATCAAATTAGTTCAGCAAAATTAAACTTATTACCATGGAAAGGTTTGGTAATACGTAGTGAAATTGTAAATACTTTTTATACTGGATTAGGAAGTAATTTCAATCAAAATTATTATTTATGGACTGGAGGTATAGGTTATAAATTCTTAAAGAATAATGCTGCCGAAATTGTATTTAATACTTACGATATTTTAAATCAAAATAACAATATTAGCAGAACCATTTCTGGAAACTATATTGAAGACAGTAAAACACAAGTTTTAACACGCTATTACATGCTAGTATTTACTTATAATATTAGAAGTTTTGGTGGCAAAAAATAGTTAAATAGTTTGCTATTTGGTTAAATAAATTTTTACATAATTAATAAACCACCATCTACTACAATCGTAGTTCCTGTTATATAATTAGATGCATCGCTGGCTAAAAACAAAGCAGCATTTCCAATCTCTTTTGGTTCGCCCATTCTTTGTAAAGGCAGCATACTTACAAACTGTTCCATTTGAGCATCCATGGCTTTCTGTTGGGCATCTGTCAAATTAGCACCTGCTATTTTTTTTACTCCTGGTGTATTAATACCTCCTGGTGCTATATCATTTACATTTATTCCAAATTTTCCCATTTCTTTGGCAAATGCTTTAGTTAGCATTCTAACTCCACCTTTTGATGCATCGTATTGCGATAAATTTCCCGTTGGCTTGATACTATCGATTGATGAAATATTAATTATTTTACCTCCATGTTTTTTCTCAATCATTTTATTTACAACTAATTTAGATAAAAATGCTACTGCCTTTAGGTTCAAATTAATTGTTTTATCCCAAAGTGCTTCTGTTAATTCCGTAACTGGACTATATGTAAAAACACCTGCATTGTTTACCAATATATCTATATCACCATACACTTTAATGGTTTGATCAACAATATATTTAAGGGTTCCCATATCGCTCAAATCGGCTTGAATATAATGCGCATGTCCACCATTTTCACTAATATCCTTTAGTATTGATTTTGCTTCTTTTTTATCAGCAATATCTACAATTATAATTTTAGCTCCTGCTTCCGATAATCGCATTGCTATACCTTTACCAATTCCCATAGCTCCACCAGTAACAATAGCAACTTTACCTGTTAGGTCAAATAATTTTTCAATTGAATTTTTCATATTTTTATTTATTAGTTTCTCTCTGCTTCTACTATATTTTGAATTCCTTTAATTAAAGCATCTGGATTAAATGAAATACTGTCAATGCCATTTTTTACTAAAAACTTAGCATATTCAGGATAATCGCTCGGAGCTTGGCCGCACAATCCAGTATGCGTATTTGATTTTTTCGCTTTTGATAAAGTCATTTCTATTAACTGCATTACAGCAGGATCAAACGGACTAAATATTTCACTTAGTAGCTCCGAATCTCTGTCGGCTCCTAATGTAAGCTGTGTCAAATCGTTGGAACCAATAGAAAATCCATCAAAATATTTGGCAAATTCTTCTGCCAATAGCGCGTTACTTGGAATTTCAATCATTACATAAATTTCCAATGCGTTCACTTTTCTTTTTAAACCGCAGGCATCCATTATGGCAATTACTTTTTGAGCTTCAGTAATAGTTCTGCAAAAAGGAATCATTAACCTCACATTGGTAAAACCCATATCGTCTCTCACTCTTTTCATGGCTATGCATTCCATTTCAAAAGCATCTTTATACAAAGGATGATAATAGCGCGAAGCACCTCTAAAACCTATCATTGGATTTTCTTCTTTAGGTTCAAATTGGTGTCCACCCAAAAGATTAGCATATTCATTTGATTTAAAATCACTCATTCTAACAATCACATCTTTTGGATAAAATGCTGCTGCCATTTTTGCCGTTGCTTCTGCTAATTTATTAATAAAATACTCTTCTTTGTTACCAAATATTTTGGTAATATTTTCTATTTTGTCTTTTACTTCAATGTCATTTATTGCATCAAAATATTTCAATGCCATTGGATGAATTCCTATGGCATTACTAATTATAAATTCAATACGCATGAGCCCTACCCCATCGTTTGGCAATTTTGAATATCCAAAAGCCTCATCGGGATGAGCTAAAATAAGCATAACCTTAGTTTTAGTTTTTGGAATAGCTGTAATATCTATTATAATTTCTTCCCATTTTAATTGCCCACTATACACTTCCCCCGTATAACCTTGGGCAGTAGAAACAGTTATAAGCTGGCCGTCTTTTATTTTTTTTGTTCCATTAGTAGTTCCAACTACAGCTATTGCACCTAATTCTCTGGCTACAATAGCAGCATGAGAAGTTCGTCCACCTTGGTCGGTAATTATGGCTGTAGCTTTTTGCATTACAGGATCCCAATCAGGATCGGTACGTTCTGTAACAAGAATTTCTCCAATATTTAATTTTGAGATTTCGGAGGGTGAATGTAATATTCTTGCTTTACCTGTTACTATTTTACTTCCTAATCCTGCACCCGTACAAAGTAATTCACCTTTATCAAGTAAGGTATATTGCTTAAATATTGTTTGTTTTTTATGGCTGTGAACCGTTTCTGGTCTAGCCTGAACAATGTATAACTTTTCATTGTGTTTGTCTTTGGCCCATTCTATATCCATATGGCATTTATAATGATCTTGAATGATGCATGCCCACTTTGCCAATTGAATTATTTCTTCATCATTTAGTATGTATTCATTGCTTTTTTGAACCGAAGTATCGGTATTTATAACAGCATCTTCAGGTTTTATAATGTCATCAATGGGAAGCGATGAATAAACCATCGTTTTGTTTTTACTTCCCAATTTGTGTGATATAATTGGGTTTTTTACTTTTCCTAAAAATGGTTTATATACCAAAAACTCATCGGTATTAATAGTTCCTTGAACTACGTTTTCACCAAGTCCCCAAGCGCCAGATACCAACACCAAATCCTCAAAACCAGAATCGGGATCAATGGTAAACATAACACCAGAACAAGCAAGGTCGGACCTAACCATAGTTTGCACGCCAATAGAAAGTGCTACTTTCATGTGTTCAAAACCATTGTCGGAACGGTATTTTATGGCTCTATCGGTAAACAATGATGCGTAACATCGTTGGCATGCCCTTATTAAATTTATTTCTCCTTTTACATTTAAATAAGTTTCTTGCTGGCCAGCAAAACTTGCATTGGGCAAATCTTCGGCTGTAGCACTACTTCTAACGGCATATGTTTTTTCTTGACCCGAATTGTTTACCAATAACTGATAGGCTTCTGTAATTTCATTTGCTAGTGATAACGGGAAAGTTGCTTCCATTATCAATGTTCTAATTTGGCTAGCAATAGATGATAGATTATTAAATGTTTTTACATCGAGCTGGGCTAATAAACTAGTAATAATTGGCACTAATTTATTGTCATTTAAAAACTGCCAATATCCATTAGCAGTAACAGCAAAACCTTCTGGCACTAATATTCCTATGTCGGTTAGGGAAGAATACATTTCGCCAAGCGATGCATTTTTACCTCCAACAGTTGAAATATCTTTAATTCTTATTTCCGAAAAATGTTTAATAGTTTTCATTATTTATGGTGTTATTATTAAATATATTTTGACCGGGGCTAGTGTAATTACTTACTAAAAATTTAATGTTTCATAATTTTACCACTAAATTAAATATGCAACAGACCAACAAAAAAACAGTGACTTATTTCCAATAAATAGGAAATACAAAACAGAAATATAGTTTCGTAAACACACCAACCTCGGGCAAAATTTATACTAATTAAAATTTGCTTTTTTCTCCAATAAATATCCCATTGCTATGCTAATAGCAGGAATTGAAATATAGACTATACCTATTGAGTAAAAATAAGTTAAAAACGACACCTTCATCATTGGAATAAGAACAATACTGTCGAACAAAATATTAATAGCGAACCAAGAAAAACCAACTATTATTCCATTTAAAA
>CAIUQQ010000157.1 GCA_903901345.1 uncultured Bacteroidota bacterium
CCAATCAATCCTGAAAAAATTAAAATTGCTTATATTGGAAGATTAATAAAAGAAAAAGGAATTGAAGCAATTTGTAAGTTATCAAACATTGAAGAACTAAATCATATAGAATTTATTATTTGGGGTGAAGGCAATAGTTTTCCACCGTCATATTTTAAATCGTATCCCAAAATAAAATATATGGGTTTATTTAAAAATTCTTCTGAATTAGCAAATGCATTGAATAACATAGATGCATTTATATTATATTCAACACATCCGGAAGGCTTGCCAATTAGTTTATTAGAGGTAATGAGTGCTGGTTTACCTTGGATAGCAACAAAAACTGGTGGAATAGGTGAATTAAGTATTGACAGTGAATTAAATTATTTATTAGCACAAGACACCAATTTTGATGAATTAATAAATCATTTGAAAATATTTTCAAATCATTTGATTGCTAAACAAACTAATTACACAAAACAAATTGCTGCCTATAATAAAACATACTCAACAGAAATTGTACTTCAAAACTGGATTAACGTTTTAATTGATAAATCTTTATAATGATCGTTTTATCGCATCCTACAGCAAATCAATTTGTTAGATATACCGCATCTGGATTAATTCAAGCTCAAATACTACAATCTTTTTATACAAGTATAGCTAGTTTTGAAAACGACTTTTTATACAAATTAGGAAAGTTTAATCAATTTGCTGAAATTAGAAAAAGAGTTTTTGAAAATAATTTAAAACCTTATACATATATAAATCCATATAACGAACTCATACGTCAAATTTCAATGAAATTTGGATTTCAGAATTTAATAAAACATGAATTTGGAAAATATAGTGTAGATGCAGTATATACAAATCACGACAAATGGGTTAGTGGAAATATATTAAAACAAAAAGGTGTGAAAGCAATTTATGCATATGAAGATGCAGCATTGAAATCATTTAAAATTGCAAAGCAAAATGGACTTATCAATTTTTATGATCTTTCTATTGGTTATTGGCGTTGTGGATTAGATATTTTAGAAAAAGAAAAAGAAAGAAAGCCTTTGTACGCAACTACATTAACTGGATTACTTAATTCAGCACAAAAATTGGCAAATAAAGAAGAAGAGTTAAAACTTGCAAGTTACGTTATAGTTGCTAGTTCTTTCACAAAAGATTCATTAAAATATTATCCAAATGAACTAAACAATATTGAAGTTATTCCTTATGGTTTTCCAATTGTAAATGATAATGCAATTCTTGCAAAAAAAACCAATAAACCTTTAAAAATATTGTTTGTAGGAGGTTTAACCCAACGCAAAGGGATAGCTGAAGTTTTTGAGGTAGCTAATCATTTTAGCAAACACATAATACTTACGGTGATTGGAAATAAAACTTCAAATGTATGTGAAGAGTTGGATAAAAATTTGAGTAAACATCATTGGATACCAAGTTTACCACACCACGAAATATTGGAACAAATGCGTTTGCATGATGTTTTACTTTTCCCTTCCGTGTTTGAAGGTTTTGGAATGGTTATAAGTGAAGCAATGTCTCAAGGCACACCTGTTATAACCACTTTTAATACCGCAGGTAAAGACTTTATTGATCATGGTAAAAATGGTTGGTTAGTAGAACCGGGAAATTTTAATTCCATTGTTCAAATAATAGAAAATATTATTGATAGACCAGAACAGTTGGATCAAATAAGTCAAAATGCAAAATTAACAGCTATGCAAAGACCATGGTCAAAATACGCATCTGATATAGCTGAATTTACAAAATCAAAAATAGATAAGTGTTAGATAAAAGAAGTTTTGGATTAGATTTATTAAGAACTTTTGCCATTGCTTTTGTTTTACTTGCTCATTTTGCAAAAATATTTGAATCAATTGGTTTTTGGGGTGTAGAGCTTTTTTTTGCATTAAGTGGATATTTAATTGGTAAAATTATTTGGAAAAATTATAGTGCAAACGGAAATTATTCTTTTAACTTAGTTACTAATTTTTGGAAAAGAAGATGGTGGAGAACCATACCTAATTATTGGCTTTTTTTATTAATTATGATAGGATTTCAATATATTAGAAATTCAAATATTGTTTCAAATGATTTAATAATAAAGTCTGTTTTTTTTATTCAAAACTTTATATCTAGAGAAGAAGGTTTTTATAGTGTTTCTTGGAGCTTATGCATTGAAGAATGGTTTTATTTACTATTTCCATTAATGCTTTTGTTGTTATCTTTCTTCAAACTTTCACCAAAAATAACTTACATCATTTGTATAACAATATTCATATTTATTTCAATTTATATAAGAACAATATTTATAAATAATCAAGTTGGTCATTCTTTAAGGGGTATAACTTTGGCTAGGTTAGATTCGATAGTATATGGTGTA
>CAIUQQ010000158.1 GCA_903901345.1 uncultured Bacteroidota bacterium
GATCTATATCGTCAAGGGTATAAATGCCTTTTTTTCCAACTAACCATTCGGCAGCCAAAACAGCACCTTGTGCAAATCCATACCTGCTTTTAGCGCTATGGGTAATTTCTATGATGTCAATTATATTTTCATAACGTACAGTATGGTCTCCCATGATATCTCCTTCTCTGTAACTTTCAATTAATAACTCGTTTGATTTTGTACTTTGTGCTGGAGTTGAATTATCAAATAATAAACGATCTTTTATTTTTTCTTTCTTGGTGTTTTCTGCCATTATTTGATTAGCCAAAGTCAATGCAGTTCCGCTCGGGTGGTCTTTTTTTGCGGTATGATGCGATTCATTAATCATTACATCATAGTCATGATTTTTCATTATTTGTGCCAACATTTTATTTATTTTATAAAATATATTTACACCAATACTAAAATTACTACTATAAACCATGCTTTGCTTTTCGGCCATACATTTTTCTTTGATTGCATCAAATTGATCGTACCAACCAGTAGTTCCTATTACAATTGGAACATTTGCTTCAAAACATTTTAAAATGTTGTCAACTGCAGCAGTTGGCATACTAAAATCAATTGCCACATCTACGTTTTGCAAACTTAAAGGTAAAAAATCGAAGGCATTGTTTAAGTCAACACGGTAAACAATTTCATGGCCTTTGGCAATTGCAATTTTTTCAATTGCTTTTCCCATTTTACCATATCCAAGTAGTGCTATTTTCATAAATTAATTGAATGAATTAGAGGCTTATTAATTTTATTGCACAATATAAAACTTTAATATTAAGATGCAAATTATTTATTTTAATAAAATATAGTTAAAATGACTTTCCATGCGTTAATGAAACCAGTTTATTTACTAAAAAAGGCATTGGTTTTATTGCATTTATTAGCAAGTTTGTCATCATTTCATTTCCAAAAACAGCTTGAATTTTCCTGCCTGCCCACAGTCTGGTACTAAAATTTTGTTTCCACTGAAACACATATTTTGCTATTAAATGTGTGTTATTTATTTCATTTTCAAAATATTGTGGAAGTAATTCGCTCAATATTTTGGATGCTTTCATGGCCATACTCATTCCATTTCCACACAATGGTGTTATTAATCCGGCAGCGTCACCAAGCATTATTATTCCGTTTTCGTGTTGTGTTTTATTGGAAAAATTTATTTGTGATATTGCCAAAGGCTCTTCGTAAAAACTTTCAAAGGAGGTAAAATATTTTTTCAAAAATGGATTTTTATACAAAACTGACTCCTCCATTTCTTTAATATTTCCATTGTGTTCTTTTAAATTTTGTGCAGTTGTTAAATAACATAAACAATACTTTTCTTCTTCAATTTTAGAAATTCCGCAATAACCGTTTTTAAAGTTATGCAGTTCTATTACGTCATTTGGCAAATTTGCTTTTACATGGTATTTGATACCAATATAATTATCCAATCCTTTGGCTTTATTTTGAATAAAATTTCTATTTAATTTTACATCTAAATTGCTCCGCTTTCCATAGCTTCCAATAACAATTTTTGCCTCAGTAGTTTCGAAATTTGAATGAACTAAATAATTGTTTTCATTGATTTTAGTTACATCATTTACCTTACAATTTTCAATTAGATTTACGCCTAGTTTCTTTGCTTCTATTGCTAATAAATGGTCTAGTTTATTCCTCGAAATTCCAAATCCTCCAGGATTTAATTGATGTTCAATAAAATTTCCGTTAGGTGCTGAAACTTTCAGTTTTTCTAATCTTGGCAGGTGTAAATTGGGTAATTGAATGCCACAATTTATTAAATAATTCCAAGATTCCATGGCTATGTATTCTCCACAAACTTTGTGAAAAGGATAAGTTTCTTTTTCCAATAAAGCTATTTTATATCCCTTTTTTGCTAGCTGAATGGAAAGTGTTAATCCCCCCAATCCGCCACCGATTATAATGCAGTCAAATTTTTGCATTTATTACTCTCTTAGTATTGTAATGGTTCCTCTTACAGGTTTCATAACGGTTCCTGACAAATAGTTTTCGTATATTTTTAAAGTATAAAAATATACACCACTCGATAAATCTTTTCCAGTTTCTTTGTCTTTACCATTCCAATTTATATCAATGTTTTCAGTATCAAAAACAGGATTGCCCCAACGGTTAAAAACTTGAAATTCTATTTTTTCAATAAAGCGATATTTTTTTGGTTTAAATAAATCATTGAATCCATCACCATTTGGAGTAAACACATTTGGTAATTCATAGAATGGGCAATTATCAATACAAAATGCATTTCCATTTATGTTACTTTCATTCCCCGTAGAATCAGTGGCAGTAACTGCATAACAACCTGCTATACTAAATTTTAACATTGAATTTGTATCAGTATAAGTAAATGTATTTGCATTACTAACAGCAATTAAAATCCATGGTAATGTATTTTTTTTCCTATAATAAACTTTGTAAAATTCTACATCCTGCGAACATGTGTTTGTGTAATTCCAATTTAGAATAACATTATTCAAATTAAACTGTGTACACGGACTAATATAAGTAAGCGCAGGAACGCAAGGCGGAATGGTATCTTTTGGAATTCCACAAGCTTCTTGCGAATTATTATACAATGAATCAGTCATTAAATTATAATTTCCAATTGTGGTTATGTAGTAACAATAAGTTTGACCGTTAGTTAAACCTGTATCTCTGTAAGAAGTATTATTTGTATTTGTTAAAAAAGCAAAATTAGTTCCAGTTTTTCTGTAAATATTAAAAGATTTATTAGTCCAAGGAACATCAAATTTATAGTTTAAAACAATGGCTTTATCGGTGTTATTGGGTATTAAATAAACGGAACTTGCTGCTATACTTTGGTCAATATAGCTTAATGGATTTAATGTTTTGGTGCAATAAAACATCAATATATAATTGTACTGAATGGTTTGAGTATTTATCAATGAATCAACTAAACTGTCATTCATTATTTCACTAAACGTATTGTATTTTTTACCAATACCTATATTTACATAATTAGTATTTCCCAAAACTGTTCTTTGTAATTGAATGGTGTATGGAGGCGCAAATTGAATAGAATCAAGAAATAATGGTTTTAACCATTTTACTAAAATAGCACCATTTGCTACATCAGTATTTAAAACACTAACATGGGTAATAATTGGTTTTGTTCTGGTAATAATGCCACAAATTTCTTTGCTTGCAACTCCTTCTGAGCTTTGTGCTAAACCTACAATTTGACCTTCATCATTTCTGGCCAAATAAAATGAAGTAATTCTGTAGCAATAATTTATTAATGGTGATAAACCTTTGCCATTATTATTGTCAAAATAGGTGGTACTATTTACACCTTGTGTAGTATCTAATAATTCAAAACCAGTGGACGCGGGAACTCCATTTTGACAACCTGGATTCCAAAATGAAGAGTCTATTCTTCTATAAATTTTATATCCAAAAGCAAAATTACAACTATCAGGACTCCAATTTAATTTAAATCCATTGCTATCTTGGTCAATGGTAAAATTTTTAGGAGCAGGTCCAATTACTTTTATTTTAAAATGATTAAAGTTTGAGAGAGGAAATGGTGAACCATTATCTACAGCTTTAAAATCTGCTTGGAAAAGATCTGCACGAATGGAAGTGCAAGCAGGTCTCCATCTAAATAAAAATCCTGTTGGATTACCAATTGCAACAGTTGGTGAAGTAAAAGCAGCACTAAATTTTTGGGCAAATGGTCCGCCAGATGCTGTAAGCGTTACATTGTTAATGTCTGGGTCACTGGCTGAAATATTTTTTTGGAGTAAATCGCCAACTATTACACATTCATTGCTCATGTTGGCAATAATTGGAGGATTATTGGTACAAAGTTCTATTTTAATTTGCATGTCTCTATCAACATATCCAACTAAAATAGGCTTTTTTAATTGAGAGCTTGTTCTATATTCTTTAATGCGAATTACAATATTATAAATACCCACTTTTATTGGTTTACACCAGGTTAATTGACCTGAATTTTGATTGATAACAAATGAATCTGTAAACAAAGGAATTTGAAAGTCTGGAACATCTTCATCACAATCATCTTTAGGCGACCTAATTTCAAAAACTAAGCTGTCACCATCAGGGTCGTAAGCACTTGGATTATGAGTAAAAACTTTATTTACACAACCTCTATCAATAGGCGATGAAAGAAGAATTGGTGATTGGTTATCAAAGCCAATAACAATTTGTGCAGTTACACAAAATGCTACATTTACTGACTGGCCACCATTTATATTATTGATTCCATCAACCCTGTTTTTATCAATAACACAAACTCTATATATGCCACCACCACCATAAAGATGAGTTGTTTTATAAACATTTTTTTGAACGCCATAACCAGCTTCATTAATCAAAGGTATTTTTGTAGTTCTTGGAATATTTTGAGTTCTATTATCTCCAAAATTTACATCTACAGAACCTGTACTTACATCGCCTTGTGAGTTTTGGTCGGTGTAGGTAATTACGGTTATTTCATAGTTAAAACCAGAAATGTTTTTGAATAAAATTTCTCCTGCACGGTAATGCGTTGCAAAAGAAAATTTAGCCATGATGCTAAATAAAATAAAAAGTATAAAATGAAAATGGGTCGATTTATTCACGCTTTATTTTATTGTTTAAAACACTTAAAATTAAGTCAGCAAAATAGTATTTTTTGTTGCATAAAAATCAAAAAAAAATCCATTAACTGTAATATTACAATTAATGGATTATTGGGGATTTTATTTTTGGGATTCGGTTTGATTCAAACATCAACCGAAGACAAATTAAAAATCGGTCAACTAACAACTGTCAACTGACAACTAACTAACCTTCGTTCGAAAACAATTGTGCTTTATAATATTCTCTGTTTAAACGAGCAATATTTGTCAATGAAATTTGTTTAGGGCATTCAGCTTCGCAAGCACCTGTATTGGTACATGAACCAAAACCTTCTGCATCCATTTGAGCTACCATGTTTAATACGCGAGTAGCACGTTCAGGAGCGCCTTGAGGTAATAATGCCAATTGAGAAACTTTAGCCGAAACAAATAGCATAGCACTTGAATTTTTACAAGCGGCTACACATGCACCACAACCAATACAAGCAGCAGCAGCAAACGAATCGTCAGCATCGCCTTTTGGAATTGGTAAGTTATTGGCATCTTGTGCATTTCCAGTATTGATGGAAATAAATCCACCCGAAGCAATGATTCTATCAAAAGCAGAACGGTTGGTTGCTAAATCTTTTATAACCGGAAAAGCAGCCGAACGCCAAGGTTCTACTACAATGGTATCATTGTCTTTGAAGCTACGCATGTGTAATTGGCAAGTAGTAACACCTTGGTTTGGTCCGTGTGGTCTACCATTAATGTACATACTACATGAACCACAAATACCTTCTCTGCAATCGTGATCAAACGCAATTGGCTCGTCTTTTCCTTCGTTTATTAATCTATCATTTAATACGTCAAACATTTCAAGAAATGACATATCAGGAGATACATTTTCTACTTTGTAATCAACTAATTTACCTTGACTTTTACCGTTTTTCTGGCGCCAAACTTTTAAGTTAATATTCATATTTCCGCTCATAATATTTAATTTTTTATATTGATTATGGTTTTAGGTTTAACGAATAAACCTAAAACTTTTTAATTATTAACTGTTATTTGTAACTACGTTGTGCAATTTTTATGTTTTCGTAAACTAGTTCTTCTTGGTGTAAGTCCCAATTTCCTGTTTCTTTAAATTCCCAAGCCGAAACATTTTTAAAATTTTCATCATCACGTAATGCTTCACCTTCTTCGGTTTGATGGTCTTCACGGAAATGTCCGCCACAACTTTCGTTGCGTTCTAAAGCATCTTTACACATTAACTCACCTAGTTCAATAAAGTCGGCAACACGTCCGGCTTTTTCTAATTCAGGGTTAAAATCATTGGCTTCACCAGTAACGCGAACATCATTCCAAAACTCTTCACGCAGTGCTTTAATTTCTGAAATTGCTTTAGTTAAACCCTCAACATTACGAGCCATTCCGCAATTATCCCATATAATTTTACCTAAACGCTTATGGAAAAAATCAACAGGTTTGGTGCCTTTAACGGCAAATAATTTTTCAATAGTAGATTGCACATTTTTTTCTGCTTCTACAAATGCTTCATGGTCGGTTGAAATTGATTTTACACTAATTTCGTTGGCCAAATATGCACCAATAGTATAAGGTATTACAAAATAACCATCGGCCAAACCTTGCATTAAAGCAGAAGCTCCCAAACGATTTGCACCGTGATCAGAGAAATTAGCTTCACCCAAAGCATACAAACCAGGAACGGTTGTCATTAAGTTATAATCTACCCAAAGTCCACCCATGGTATAATGTACCGCAGGGTATATCATCATTGGATTTTCATAAGGATTTACACCAGTAATTTGTTTGTACATGTCAAATAAATTACCATATTTTTCCTTAATAACTTCATGTCCAAATTCAGTTAATTGTGCTTCAGTAGGATTTGAAATATGTTTTAAAGTAGCTACTTGTTTACCATATTTATATTTCATGTTAAAAGCAAAATCTAAGTACACTGCTTCACCAGTTTTGTTCACACCAAAACCAGCATCACAACGTTCTTTAGCAGCACGTGAAGCCACGTCTCTTGGAACTAAATTCCCAAAAGCAGGGTAACGTCTTTCTAAATAATAATCTCTATCTTCTTCTTTTAAATCGTTAGGATTTAATTTTCCATTGCGAATTGCTTCCGCATCTTCTTTACGTTTTGGAACCCAAATTCTTCCATCATTACGCAACGATTCACTCATTAAAGTTAATTTTGATTGGTGATCGCCAGAAACAGGAATGCAAGTTGGGTGAATTTGAGTATAACAAGGATTAGCAAAGTAAGCACCTTTTTTATGCGCTTTCCAAGCTGCAGTTACATTACAAGCCATGGCATTTGTAGAAAGGTAAAATACATTTCCATATCCACCAGTGCATAATAAAACTGCATGTCCAAAATGACGTTCTAGTTTACCAGAAACTAAATCGCGGGCAATGATTCCACGGCATTTACCATCAATATTTACTACTTCTAGCATTTCGTGACGAGCAAACATTTGAACATTTCCTAAACCTATTTGGCGTTGCAAACCAGAATATGCACCTAATAATAATTGTTGGCCGGTTTGACCAGCAGCATAAAAAGTACGTTGAACTTGTGTACCACCAAATGAACGGTTACTTAATAATCCACCGTATTCGCGTGCAAAAGGAACTCCGCTTGCCACTGCTTGATCAATGATATTACTACTCACTTCGGCTAAACGATGCACATTAGCTTCTCTTGCACGGTAATCTCCACCTTTAATAGTATCATAAAACAAACGATAAACCGAATCGCCATCATTTTGATAGTTTTTTGCTGCATTTATTCCTCCTTGCGCTGCAATAGAATGTGCACGTCTAGGTGAATCTTGAAAACAAAATACTTTTACTTTATAACCTAGTTCGGCTAAAGAAGTAGCAGCCGATGATCCCGCAAGTCCTGAGCCAACAACCACAATTTCTAAATTTCTTTTATTAGATGGATTTACAAGTGGAACTGATGACTTGTATTTAGTCCATTTTGTTTCCAAATCACCTGCTGGAATTTTTGAGTCAATTTTTGACATATTAGTGTTTGTTAATTTTTTTTATTTAATAATATCGAAATGCATTGCAATTGGCATCATTGCAAATATGAATGAAATAAGTATTGAAAACACATTTCCAAATGATTTGATAAATGGTGTGTATTTTTTATGGTTAATACCCAAAGTTTGAAATGCCGATTGAAAACCGTGCATTAAGTGATATCCTAATGAAATTACACCTAATAAATAAACGAATACATTTATTGGATTATGAAAAACTTCCACTAATTCATGAAAAGTGTTGTGACCAACAATAGTTCCATTGTATTGTAATACTTTAGTGCCAATCCAAAAATGAGAAAGGTGAATGACTAAGAAAATTAATAATAATGAACCCAAAATTCCCATAGAACGTGAATACCATTTACTGTTAGCTTTTCCATCGTAAGCTGCATATTTGACAGGACGAGATTTGTTATTATTTAATGTAATTACTAAAGCTTTAACCACATGAAGTATTAAGCCAATAAATAAAACTACTTCTACAATTCTTATTAACGGATTTGTAGCCATAAACTCGGCTCCAGCATTAAAAGTAACGCCACCATCATTTAAAAATATTAGTGAGTTTAAAGTACAATGTACAATAAGGAAAGTAATAAGAAACAATCCTGTAATTGCCATGATTAATTTTTGTCCCAGCGATGAGCTAAACATTTTAGTAATCCAATTCATTTTTTTTGTAGTATTTAATAATTTATGACTGCGAATGTAACCGATGATTTGAAAGAGTCTAAATGATTAATATCAAAACGAATAAACGTTATTTACCTGAAATTGTATAAAAATCAGCTTTATATTATTTGACTATTTATCTCTTTTTGGAAAATAAATTCCCATTTTGAATTCAATTTTGGTGTTTGTTGAAATATAAAATATTGTTTTTTAGTTTTTTATGTTTTTGGCTTTATTCATGTTGTAATTGTTTTGGAATGATGTTTACAAAAAGATATTTAAACTTTTATAATTTTTAATTTCAATAATTGGGACCTAATAGTTTTTATACAAAAAGATAATTTCATGTTTAAGTTTTAAAAATATGGCGATTGCTGCAAAGCAGTCGCCTATTTTTTAATAAAGTATCAAAATAAAACAAATTGTTTTTTTTGGTACATGTTTATAAAGCTGTATAAAACCACATAAAACCAAGCTATGTAAAGTCATTACTTTGTAACCTAAGCCTAAATATTGTATTAATAAAACATAAAGAAAAACTAAAACATGAAAAAAACAATTTTATCTATCGCAGCATTAAGTATGTTGTTTTTGGGTTCTTGTACCAAAGACATAGTAAAAGATGGTCCAGCGCCAATTAACAATGAAATAACTGATATGAACGCTTTAGTAGTTCCTGTTGGTTTTAAATGGGAAAATTCAAGAGATGTAACAATGAGTATTAGCACTACTGATATTCGTTTTCAAGAAGCAGTTCACGTAATTTCTATTTATGATGAAAATCCGTTAGCAGGTGGACAATTAATTGCACGAGGTGCAACCACTTTAAGCAATCCATTTGTATCAAAAATTAATTTATCAAATACTTTAAAAAGAGTATTTGTAGTTAAAATTTCTCCTGATGGTTCTGAAATTTCAAAATATATAGCTGTAAATAGTACTACAGTTAATGAAACTTTAGATTACACTATTCAAGTTGGAAAAAAAGGTTTGGGAAAAACCAGTCCTGATTGTACTAGCGGATGCAATAGTACCATTACTACAAGTACGTCAAGTATAATAGTAGCAACAGGAAGCACTGTTTGTGTTACAGGAAGTAATATTACTATTAGTTTTACTGCAAATAACAGTGGAACTGTAAGAATTTGTGGCAGCAATGTTACAGTAAATAGCAGTTCGTTAAATAATGGTTCGTCACTAATAGTTACTAGCACTGGTTCGGCTACTTTTACTTCGTTAAATGTAAATGGTAATTCAAGTTCAGTAGTTAATTGGGGAACAGTTCATATAAATGGTTCGTTTTCACCAGGAGGTACTGTTACTAATTATGGAATTTTTACTACTACCGATGATTATAGTTTAAACAGTACATCTGTTTCCACTAATAATGGAACTATGACTATTGGAAAAAAATTAAATGTTAATGGCGGGTGTACTTTAACTAATAATTCTTCAATTATAGCTAATGAAGACATTCAAGTAAATGGAACCGGTTTATTAATTAATAGCTGTTATTTAAAAACATTGGCCAAATATCAAAACAATGGAACTACTAGAAACTACGGTTATATAAGAGTAGAAGATGAAACTGCTATAAATGGTAGTTCTGAAGTTGGTTTGTATAACGGTGCTATGTTTAGAACTAAACATTTGCAATTAAACGGAATGATAAAAGGATATGTAAGCACTTCATTATTTAAAGTTACAAATAATACAACTATTAATGGTGGAGCAAGTGTAATTAACTTTGTTCAATTCTGTGATTTAAATGGAATAGAATCTAATTTTGGAACTATTGGAAGTGGTGCTACCATAAGCTGTGGTTTATATTTGGCTGTTACTACTTGTAACCCTGAAGGAAATGGAACTGCACCCGTAAATAACGATACCGATGGTGATGGTGTAAGCAATAGTTTAGACGAATATCCTACTGATCCTTTAAAAGCATTTAACAATTATTACCCTTCGGCTAGCGGTAAAGCTACAGTTTCATTTGAAGACCAATGGCCTAGTAAAGGTGATTACGACATGAATGATATTGTTATGAGTTACCATTATAATATAGTTACTAATGCTACTAATATAGTAGTTCAAGTTATTGGTAATTATACTTTATTTGCCACAGGTGGTCAGTTTAATACAGGTTTTGGTGTAGAGTTTCCAATTATTAGAGCTAAAGCAACGGGGTTAATAGGCGGTTCTTTAGAAGTTGGTCAAACCAATGCAGTTGTCACTTTATTTAGTAATGCTCGCGCACAAATGGTTAATTGGAATACTAGACCAAGTGATGCAGCATCTGACAGTATAAATTACAATATTAATTTTTCTGTTACTGCGGGTCCTACATTAAGTGTGTTTGGTTTAAATTCATTTAATCCATTTATTTGGAATAGTACCGCTGGTTATGGTAGAGGTTATGAAATTCATTTGCCAGGAAAAACACCTACTACTTTAGCTAATACTGCTATTTTTGGAACTAAAAACGATAATTCAAATATTACTGCAAGCAGGTATTATATTTCAAGTGTTACTGGTTTGCCTTGGGCAATAAATGTACCTGTTAAATTTAGTTATCCAATAGAAAGAGCCGACATTACCACTGCTCACTTAAAATTTGCTAGTTGGGTTCAATCAAATGGAAATACTTATGCTGATTGGTACACCAATGGAGTTGGATATAGAAATAGTGCTAATATATATGTAAAACCTTAGTTGTTTTTAATAGGCAATTTGCAATAAGCAAAAAAAAAAATCCTGGTAACTATTTGTTATTGGGATTTTTTTTATAGAGAGACTGAGCAAAAAATTATGTAAATCGTTTTGAATGTTATGTAAAACGGTTTGATTGCTCTGCAAAGAACTTTGACAAGTGTGTAAATCGTTTTGAATGTTATGTAAAACGGTTTGATTGCTCTGCAAAGAACTTTGACAGGTGTGTA
>CAIUQQ010000159.1 GCA_903901345.1 uncultured Bacteroidota bacterium
AATATCTCAACAAATTAAATTACATTGGTTCTACTAAAAACAATGGTTGATCATACTCGACAGGAGAAGCGTTTTCAACTAATATTTTCACTATTCTACCCGTTACTTCCGATTCAATTTCATTGAACAATTTCATAGCTTCAACAATGCATAATACTTGTCCAACTTTTATTTCATCACCAATATTTACAAATGCTGGTTTATCAGGGCTAGGAGTTTTATAATAAGTACCAATCATTGGTGATTTGATAGTTATTAAATTACTAACAGCAGGAGCTGAAGTAACAGCAGGCATATGAATTGAAGCTATAGGTGCTTGAGCAATTGGTGCTGATTCAAAAGTATGACTTACAGGTGCTGCAACTTGTTGAATAATGGTAGTTTTTTCTTCAGCTTTTTTAATTGAAACTTTAAAATCACCACGTTCAACTTCTACTTCCGATACTCCACTTTCTGCTACTAATCTTATTAACTCTTTTATTTCTTTTAATTCCATGATATTCTGATTTATTTCTAATTGTAAAACTATTTTTTAAAATGTAAATGTCAATTTTTTTTTCGTAAATATATAAATTTCTAATTATGAATGTGAAAATAAACTAATAAGCCCACTTTAAATATATTGCACCCCAAGTAAATCCACCACCAAAAGCCGCTAAAATTAAGTTATCACCTTTTTTAAGTTGGCTTTCCCATTCCCAAAGTAATAAAGGAATTGTACCATTTGTAGTATTACCAAAATGATCAATATTTATCATTACTTTACTTTTATCTACTCCCATTCTATTTGCGGTAGCATCTATAATTCTTAAATTAGCTTGATGAGGAACTAACCAAGCAACATCATCTGCTGTCAAATTGTTTCGTTCCATAATTTCAGCACTCACATCAGCCATTCCTTTTACTGCAAATTTATAAACAGTTTGACCTTCTTGGTAAACAAAATGTTCTCTTGCATCAACGGTTTCATGGCTTGCTGGTTTAATAGAACCCCCTGCTTTTTGATGTAAAAAATGTCTTCCGCCTCCATCAACTTTTAAAATGGCATCAACCACACCATTTCCCTCCATATTAGGTTCCAATAAAACACAACCACAACCATCACCAAAAATAACACAAGTATTTCTATCAGAATAATCAATGATTGATGACATTTTATCGCCACCAACAACTAAAACTTTTTTATAAACACCACTTTGAATAAATCTACTACCAGTTTCCAATCCAAAAATAAATCCAGAACAAGCAGCAGATAAATCAAAACCAAAAGCATTTGTAGCACCAATTTTATCGGCTAAAATACAAGCCGAAGCGGGGAAAACCATATCGGGAGTTACAGTACAAAAAATAATTAAATCAATTTCTGTTGCTAATATTCCTCTTTTTTCAAGTAAACCTTTTGCTGCTTCAAAAGCCATATCGGAAGTACCTAAGCCATCGGCTAATATTCTTCTTTCCTTTATTCCAGTCCTACTTGTAATCCATTCATCGTTGGTATCCACTAATTTTTCCAAATCTTTATTTGTTAAAATTTTTGGTGGAACATAACCGTTAACGGCAGTAATTGCAGCTGTAATTTTTGTCATT
>CAIUQQ010000160.1 GCA_903901345.1 uncultured Bacteroidota bacterium
TGTTGAAAAAGATTGAGATGACTTGTGGTTAGGGGCGAAAGACCAATCAAACTCAGAAATAGCCGATTTTCTGCGAAATATATTTTAGTATAGCCTTTAACTATAAAAAATGGGGTAGAGCACTTTTAAGACACGGGGGATTTTTAATTTTACTTAGTCTTAAAAAACTCCGAATACATTTTTATAAATTTTAAAGAGTCAGACTTTAGGCGCTAAGGTCTATAGTCAAAAGGGAAACAGCCCAGATTAATCAATAAGGACTTTAATTAAAAACTAAGTGTTAAGAGCGTAAAAAAGTTAAGACAATCAATAAATAGGCTTGGAAGCAGCCATTTTTTATAGAAAGCGTAACAGCTCATTGATCGAGCTTTTTTGCTTCGAAAATTTATAGAGTCTAAGTTTTTATCCGAATTGGTAAATATATATACGTGCGTATATTATGGTAGCAGAACGTTTTGTATGCTGATGAAGATGATTTATAAAAATTATTGGAGGTATCAAAAGTGAGCATACTAGCATTAGTAGCTAAAAAACAACGAGATTAATCGTTGTCGCCGAAAACCTAAGGTTTTCGATTCAATACTGAATATAATCGAAATAAAATACAGACGATCTCTAAGGCAAATTACAAATGTATAAGTTAATGAGAAAGTAAATTTGTGACAAAAAACGAATATGAAATTGAATTCCTCTTGATTATATTCTATTTTACTATAGTTTTTTCTGGAAATAGCAATTTATTTTTATATCGTACCTTAATCCGACACAGGTAGGTAGGTTGAATATACTAAGGCGTTCAAGATAATTGTGTTAAAGGAACTCGGCAAAATAGCTTTGTAACTTAGGAATAAGAAGTGACTTGTATTAAGTTATAAGTTGATACTAAAGAGGAAGAAGCAACTGTTTATTAAAAACACAAGTCTCTGCTAATTCGAAAGAAGATGTATAGAGGCTGACGCCTGCCCAGTGCTGTAAAGTAATGTGAATATGCTAAGGCATTGAAATTAAACTCCAGTAAACGGCGGCTGTAACTCTGACGGTCCAAAGGTAGCGAAATTCCTTGTCGGGTAAGTTCCGACCTGCATGAATGGCGTAATGACTTCTTCGCTGTCTCTAACGCAAGCTTGGTGAAATTGAAATATCCGTGAAGATGCGGATTATTTATAGTTAGACGGAAAGACCCTATGCACCTTTACTATGATTTTAAGTTGTAAGATTACACTTTTTGCGTAGAATAAGTGGGAGTTTAATAAACAAAAATGAAATACCACTCTTAATTTTTAATCTTACTCAATTTTTTTAAGACAGCTTAAGAGAGGTAGTTTGACTGGGGCGGTCACCTCCTAAAAAGTAACGGAGGTGTACAAAGGCAAACTCAAATGGTATTCTGTTGAAGAGCGTAATGGTATATGTTTGCTTGATTGTGAGATTAACAAATCGAACAAGGATTAATAGTCTGTCATAGTGATCCGATGATATTGTGTGGAAAAATCATCGCTCAACGAATAAAAGGTACGCTAGGGATAACAGGCTGATGGTTTCTGAGAGTTCATATCGACGAGACCGTTTGGCACCTCGATGTCGACTCATCACATCCTAGAGCTGAAGCAGGTTCTAAGGGTCCGGCTGTTCGCCGGTTAAAGTGGTACGTGAGTTGGGTTTAAAACGTCGTGAGACAGTTTTGTCCCTATCTGCTATAAATGTTAAAAATTGAAAGGTTTAAATTCTAGTACGAGAGGACCGAATTACGCAAATCTCTGGTGTATTGATTGTGTAATCTAACGCAGCGTCAAGTAGCTACATTTGTAAAAAATAATCGCTGAATGCATCTAAGTGAGAAATTTCCCTTAAAACAAATTTTTTTATCGTAGAAGATTACTACGTTGATAGGCTTAAAATGTAAGTAATGTGAATTATTAAATTTATAAGTACTAATTTTTCATAATTAAAAAAGAATATATTTCTTTTCTTTTTAAAAAACAACAATAACTGTTTGATTTTATTAAAAATCATAATTTTTAGTGAGTTTGATCCTGGCTCAAAATAAACGCTAGTAATATACTTAACACATGCTAGTCGAATGTTGTAAAAACATGGCGTACAGGTGAGTAAAACATGAATAACTACTTTGAAGTTTGAAATACTCCTAGTTTATTTTAAACGAATTTTAATGGATAATGTCAAATAACCTCTTATAATGTGGTGAAAAATTTTTATTGCTTCAAAATGATTTTATGTAGGATTAGGTTGTTGGTTAGGTAATGGCTGACCAAGCCCGTGATCCTTAGCGGGTTCGAGAGAATATTCCGCCACATCGGAACTGAGACAAGGTCCGAACTTTTGTCTGCAGTGAGGAATTTTAGGCAATGAGCGAAAGCTTGACCTAGTAATATTACGTAAATGAAGAAGGCAAAAAAGATTTGTATTTTAAATTAAAAGATAACTCTAATATAAATCAGTTGTAAAGTTTTTTCGTCGATGAAGATAATGACGTTAGTCGAAGAAGAAGTTCCGGCTAATTTCGTGCCAGCAGCCGCGGTAATACGAAAGGAACAAGCGTTATTTGGAATGATTGGGCGTAAAGAGTTTGTAGATTGTATTTGAATGTTCTTTGTGAAATATTAAGTTTATTACTTAAAAGCACTTAGAATACACTTTTAGTTGAGTATCGTAGAAGTTAATAGAATTTCATGCATAGGGTTAAAATCCAATTATTTATGAAGGAATGTCAATTGCGAAGGCCATTTTCTATACGATTACTGACGTTGAGAAACGAAAGCGTGGGGATCAAATTGAATTAGAGACTCAAGTAGTCCACGCTGTCAAAGATGAATACTAATGTTTGAATTTTTACAATTTTGACATAAAGCTAACGCGTTAAGTATTCCGCCTGGGAAGTACGGTTGCAAGACTGGAACTCAAAGGAATTGACGGGGATTCACACAAATGGTGGAACATGTGGTTTAATGCGATAATACGCGCGAAACCTTACCAGTTTTTGTATCTTATTTATATCTATATTTTATTATAAGATATTCTTAAAATTATATTTGTTCTTAATATACTTTTAATTAAAAATATGACAAGTATTGCATGGCTGTCGTCAGCTCGTGCTGTGAAGTGTTTGATTAAGTTCTTTAACGAGCGCAACTCTTATATTATGTTAGTAAATTTATGGAATTTCTAAAAATTCTACTCATAATAGACTGCTGGTGATAAATCAGAGGAAGGTAAGAATAACGTCAAGTCCTCATGATCTTTATAAACTGGGCTACACACGTGTTACAATGATATTTACAAAAAGTTATACAAGAAAGCAATTTTAAGTAAATCTTTAAAGAATATCGTGTTCGGATTAAAGACTGCAATTCGTCTTTATGAAGTTGGAATCATAAGTAATCGTAGATCAGCACGCTACGGTGAATTTGTACTTGAATCTTGCACACACCGCCCGTCACATGCTGGGAGCGAATCCTGCTCAAAGCTTGTCTAATTCTTTATGTTCTTAGAATTTTTTTCTGATATTTTAAGTGTTAAACATAATAGTTTGTTAAACAAATAAGTTTGGGGTTTGTAACTAGGATGAAGTCGTAACAAGGTAATCGTACGGGAACGTGCGGTTGGAATAAAAATTTTTAAAATTTATAAATAACAATTTATAATAAAGCAAGATGGAGTAGTGGTAACTCGTAGGGCTCATAATCCTAAAACGACTTTTCGATTAAGTCTTTTGCTACATATTTCAACATGACAAACTTAGATAAAATTTAATCTTTTTAAAATTACATGAACTCTTATTTGAACTCAATGGTTATTTTTAATAGATTTCATAGATACTGAATTTTCGGGAAACATTGAATTTATATTTTTTATAAATTTGTTAACATTAATTTAAAAAATTATTTTATGCGTAAATCTATAATATCAAAATGGTGAAATTGGTAGACACGTCAGGTTTAGGTTCTGATTCTTATTTTAGATTATGGGTTCAAGTCCCATTTTTGATAAATAAAAATACACTTCAAAAACGTAATAAAAATTAAGTAAAAATGATTTCTCGTTTAATATTATGCAAATTTTACATTCTATTTTAAGCTGTATTCTTATTTTAAGTAGTTTTTCCGTTTTCAATGCTGTTAATCCAATACACTCCGTTTTATTTTTAATTTTAACTTTTTGTGATGCAGCGGCAATTCTTTTTCTTTTTAATGTGGATTTTTTAGCACTTGTTTTTATTATTATTTATGTTGGAGCTATTGCAATTTTATTTTTATTCATTATAATGATGCTAAACATTAAGAATGACGTAGTTAAAAATATAATGTATGCCCCTTTTATTCTTTTTTGTATCTTTACATTTTTTCTCCAATTATTATTTATTTTAGAAAAACTTTTTTATAATTGAAACTCAAACAATTTTATTTTTGAATTTCAAAATAATATAGATAATCTAAATAGTATAGAACTTTTAGGTCAAGTTTTATTTAATTTCTTTCTCGTTTGTTTTTTATTAGCTGGATTTATTCTTTTAATTGCAATGTTAGGATCTATCGTTTTGACACTAGATTTCAGTAGTAAAAGAAAAAACGAGCTCTCTATTCGTCAACTATCAAGATCAAACAATTTCTTAATATTCTACTCTTAACAGAATTTTTATGTTTTATTTTTAATTTTATTTTTTGCTCTAAATTTTTGTAAGATAAACTTAACTTTTAAAGGAGCATATAGTTTAATTGGTTATAACATACCGCTCATAACGGTAACGATGTAGGTTCAAATCCTACTAGGCTCAAAAAATTTTAATATGATAAAGTTAAAAATTAATACTTTTGAATTTTTTATGAAATCAGATATTTCGGTTTTAGAAGCCTGCAAATATGCAGGAATACATGTACCAAGATTTTGTTATCATGAAAAACTATCCATTGCAGGAAATTGTAGAATGTGCTTAGTTGAAATTGAAAAATCACCGAAACCTGTAGCTTCTTGTGCTGCTCCAGTTACACCTAATATGTCCGTATTTACAAACACTCCTCTTGTTAAAAAAAGTCGAGAAAATGTTTTAGAGACTCTTTTACTAAATCACCCATTAGATTGCCCAATTTGTGATCAAGGTGGAGAGTGTGACTTGCAAGACCAAGCAAAAGTTTTTGGTGGTGATTTCAGCCGATTTTATATTAACAAACGAGGAGTAGAAGATAAAAACTGTGGCTTTTTGATTAAAACTATAATGAATCGTTGTATTCATTGTACTAGATGTGTAAGATTTGGAACAGAAATTGCTGGAATTGAAACACTTGGAACTTTAAATCGAGGAAAAGATACAGAGATTGGTACTTATATTTCACAAATTTTTAAATCAGAAATATCGGGAAATGTCATTGATCTTTGCCCCGTTGGAGCTTTAACATCAAAACCGTACGCGTTTAAAGCAAGACCTTGAGAATTAAAATCCGTTGAAAGTATTGATCTTACCGATAGCTTAGGAAGTAATGTTTATTTTAATTTTAAAGACAATTTAATTGTTCGTGTTATTCCTAAAATTAATCATTTTTTAAATGAGAATTGAATCTCTGATAAAGCAAGATTTTTCTATGATTCCTTAACTAATCAAAGAATAAAACAATTTTATCAAAAAAACTTAAAAGTAAAGAGTTTTAAAAGTATAGATAAAAATATTTTCAAAAAAGAAATAAATTCGATCTTTGAAACTGTTCTAAAAGAAAAAATTCTATCTCCATTTTTTGTATATTCATCAAACAAACTAAAAAACTTTCAATATACTTTTTTAATAAATGAAGATCTTGATTTAAAAAATCTTATTGATTTTAAAAATTTTGTGTATTCGTTTGATTCTTTAAGAATTTCCATTAGATCTGTAGAATCACCAAATTATTATGAAAATTATCATATTAGTAATTCTTCTAGTAAAATTAAAGACATTTATAACAAGTCCAAAAGTTGTTTTTTGATATGTTCTAATATAAAAATAGAATCTGCAATATTAAATGCAAAATTACGCGTAAAGTATTTAGATCAAAATTTTGAGATTATAAGTTCTGGATTAAAACATAATACAAATATTCCAGGTATTTTTATAAATTGTAGATTAGAAAATATTTTAAATTTTTTTGAGGGTAAGGATTCTTTACTATCTAAGCTCATAACTAATAACGAAACTTCTCCTACTTTTATTTTTGGTGAATCTTTTAGTAAAAGATTTTTTTTAAACACAAAACAACTTTTTCAATTAATCAAGTTTAAATTTCCTACATCAGTTATCATAAATATAAATTCTAAATCAAATACATCCAGTCTTAGATTTCAAGGTTTGAAATTTTTAGATACCAAAACTATCTCAAAAACAAGAACTTTTTTTTGTTTTAATTTGGAAGATAATTTTTACGTTAGGTCTTTTATTTTGAATAAAAAAGCTAACTTTTTTTGATTTAATTTTCATGGTTCAAAAATAACTTCTTATGCATTGTTTATCATTCCTACAATATCTCCTTCTGAAATTGAAAGTATTTTTCTAAATTTAGAAGAAAAACCACAACAAACAACAAATTTATTTTCTATTTCTAATGATTTTAAGTCTTTAAAATTGTTTTCGAGTTTCTTTTTTAAATCTATCCGTAATATTAAAAATGATAATCTTAATTTTATATTTGAAACTATAACTATTTTAAAATTATTTAATTCTTTAAGTTTTTTATTTGTTAATACATTAGATTTAAATTATTCTAGCTTAAAATTAGATCTCTGTAGTACGTATCCTTTTAAATCAACTCTTGAGGATTTTTATGCGTCTAATACTTATAGTAAAAATTCTCCTATTTTGGGAAGATGTAGTCAAAAAAATAGAAATAAATTTTCTAATTTTTAAATTTGATTACAAATTTATAAGGTTAGATAACATAATTGGTTAATGTAAAGGGTTGTAAATCTTTAAATAAAGGTTCGATTCCTTTTCTAATCTTTCAAAGTTTGAATTGAAAAAATGGCTGAGCGGTTAAAAGCGATAGATTGTAAATCTATTGAAAATTTTCTACGAAGGTTCGAATCCTTCTTTTTTCAAAAATAGATTGATAGAATCAAAAAGAGATTATCAAAAGATTTTAATTTATATTTTTTTTTGGAATATAGCCAAACCGGTTAAGGCATTCGTTTTTGATACGAACATTTGAAAGTTCAAGTCTTTCTATTCCAGTAGTTTATACAAAAAACGTTGTTTCTTTTTTTAAGAGCAATCTAAAGTAGCATCCTGGATTTCAAACGTTTTATTTAGGCTTTTTTTTTATTAGATTATGTTGATTACGCGATTTTTTTTTCTTCTAGCACTTCTTCCGTTATATTCCGGAATAATTTTTCTTTCCTACTCTTTAGTTACCGTAAATAAAA
>CAIUQQ010000161.1 GCA_903901345.1 uncultured Bacteroidota bacterium
AGTAAAGACGCAATGCTTTGCGTCTCCTTACAAAAAAAAAGACGTTGTAATGCAACGTCTCTACAGATATACTACCCGAAGTTGTGTGCAATGACAGTAATTTTTCTCGACTTCGCTCGAAATGACTAGAGGTCCAAACGGAAAGACCAGTAAAGACGCAATGCTTTGCGTCTCCATACAAAAAAAAAGACGTTGCAATGCAAAGCCCTGTAAAGACGCAATGCTTTGCGTCTCCTTAAAAAAAAAAAAGACGTTGCGTGCAACGTCTCTACTTAAACGTATCAGGTAAGGGAGCCTGCAAAGGCTGGAATGCGAATGGTACTAAACTAAAACTATACCTCAATACAACAAGCCAAACATCCATAAAGGTATAGTTTTCAACATTGGATATTCAATATCATCTTTAACAACCCAAGCATTTTCTATTGATTCAAGCTGTTTTTGCCCTTTGCCTTTGCCCCCTACTTCAAAAGTATAACTATCATTAACATAAAAATCTCCTTGTACAGGCAGTTGTACTTTATGCAAGGGTTGCAGCTGTGAAAGAAAAAAAGTTTCGCGAACACTTCCGATATTCGGTTTTAGCTCTGCTAATGCATTTAATAATGTAGTGTTATTTAAGAATATTTTTTCGGGTTTTTGCAACACTGCAGTACTGTTTCCAGCAGGAAACAAAAGGGTTAGTATTTTGGCTTGCTCTAAATAATACAAATAATTGTTTAATGTATTTCTGTGAATACTTGTTTTAATAGCTAAGCTTGAAATATTAGGCTTAAAAGGTACTTGTTGTGCAATTACATAAACGAGTTGCAATAATTTCTTGGCATTGCGAATGTCAAAATCTTTTAATTCGGCCATATCTATTTCTACAATAGTTCGTATCAATTGATTGATTCGTTGGTGAATAGAAGAACTATCATCTATTCCGAAGGGATAATACCCGTAATTCAAGTAATTGTTAAAATGTGCTAGTGGACGAAAATTATGTGGAATTTTTTTTCTGATTTCAGTACTTTTAAATAGTAATTCTTCTAATCCAATTACAGGAAGATTTATAATTCCTAACATGGATAAGTATTCTCTGTAGGACAACCCCGGAAGTTCATACATTAAGGCTCTTCTGCTTAAATCCCCTTCTTGCTTACTGATGTCAATGATTGAAGAACCTGTAAAGATGATTTTTAATTCAGGAAAAAAATCATAGATATTCTTAATTTCTATTGACCAATTTTTATATTTATGAACCTCATCTAACACTAAAATCAAACCTCCATTTTTATAAAATTGAGTTACTGTGTCTTTCAGTGAATGTTCCAAAAAATACAAATCATCCAATGAAAAATAAGCTGCTTTCTCTGTAGGAAGATTTAGTTCTTTAATCCATTGTAACAAAAGTGTTGTTTTTCCCGTTCCCCTTGCACCTTTTATACCAATTAAGCGACTATCCCATTGAATAATATCAAATAAATAGCGCTTAAAGCTTTGGTTAATACTACTAACTAAGCGTTCTGATTGTTCTAATAAAATATTCATATTGCATTTTTAATTGTGCAAATATATAATTAAATTGCATATTAGAATGTTCATTTTTTTTATTTGCAACTTATACTTCGCTCCAAATGACTGAAAACACAACGGTCACTGAGCTTGTCGAAGTGATTTTGTTATAAAGAAATATTTACATTCAAGAGCGTTTCGACA
>CAIUQQ010000162.1 GCA_903901345.1 uncultured Bacteroidota bacterium
GCGATGATAAATTCTCTGACAGTCCACGCAAACCAAGTAATAGCCGCTCGTTTAGTAAAGATAAATCAGAAGGTAGTTGGGATAAAAAACCGTTTGAAAAGAAATCATATGGCGATGATAAATTCTCTGACAGTCCACGCAAACCAAGTAATAGCCGCTCGTTTAGTAAAGATAAATCAGAAGGTAGTTGGGATAAAAAACCGTTTGAAAAGAAATCATTTGGTGATGATAAATTCTCTGACAGTCCACGCAAACCAAGCAATAGCCGTTCGTTTAGTAAAGACAAGCCAGTAGGAAGTTGGGATAAAAAACCATTTGAAAAGAAATCATTTGGTGATGATAAATTCTCTGACAGTCAACGTAAACCAAGCAATAGCCGCTCATTTAGTAAAGATTCGTTTGATAAAAAACCTTATAAAGGTAAAGATGATTTAGAATCAAAAGGTAAAAAATCATACCATAAAAAAGACAATAACGAGCCTGAAAAAGAAGAAAGAACTTACCAAACGAAGCCAAAAAATATTGAAACCAAAGAATATTTTAGCAAAAGAGGAATTTCTGAAGATGCAACTCCATTAAAAAGTAAGTCGAAAAGAGGAGAAACCGAATTTAAAAGCGTAAGAAAAAGAAATGATGTAGCCGAAAAGAACAAAGGCGTTAATAAAAAAACCGCTGAGGAGGATTTAAATTTTGGCGAAATTCGTTTGAATAGATTTATTGCAAATGCAGGGATTTGCAGCCGTAGAGAAGCTGATACATTAATAACTGCAGGATTGGTGAATATTAATGGAACTGTGGTTACCGAAATGGGTTACAAAGTAAAAGCAGGTGATGACATTAGGTACAACGGACAACGATTAAACGTAGAAGACAAGGTTTATATTATTATGAATAAACCTAAAGATGCCATTACAACTGCCATTGACCCAGAAGGAAGAAAAACAGTTTTTGATTTAATAGAAGGAAAGTTAGCACAGCGAGTATTTGCGGTTGGAAGATTAGATAGAAATACTACTGGAGTACTTTTATTAACTAACGATGGTGATTTAGCACAACGCTTAATGCACCCAAAATTTGATGTAGAAAAAGTATATGTAGCCACTTTGAACAAACCTTTAACCAAAGCCGATATGTGGCAAATGGCAAGTGGTTTGGAATTAGAAGATGGACCAATAAAACCTGATGCTTTGGCTTATTCTGACGAAGAGAAAAAAGACATCGTTGGAATTGAAATTCACAGCGGTAGGAACAGAATTATTCACCGCATGTTTGAACATATGGGTTACTTAGTTGACAAATTAGACCGAGTAGTTTATGCAGGTTTAACCAAAGCCAAACT
The DNA here is from genome assembly GCA_903901345.1 of uncultured Bacteroidota bacterium. Taxonomy (GTDB): domain Bacteria; phylum Bacteroidota; class Bacteroidia; order UKL13-3; family UKL13-3; genus JAAFJM01. The sequence goes on from CAIUQQ010000162.1 coordinate 1,340, forward strand.
AAAACGTGGCGAATGGCGTGAACTAAACGACAAAGAACTAAAAGCATTAAGAAAACACGTAAAAATTGGATAACAAAAAAGCCTCGAAATTTTCGAGGCTTTTTTGTTTATTATAAATAAATTTTTATCCTATAAAGTGAACCATTTTGGTTTCACCTACCAATTCCACTTTGGTTAAACCATATGCCGCTAAAGCTTTCATGGCTTTGTCCCATTGCTTGCCACTTAAACCTGCTACCGATTGTTTTAAATCGGTTAAAGGCATGCTAACAGATGATTTCAAAACTGCTAAAATTTGTTTTTCTTCATCAGTAAGTTCTATCTGTATTTTCTCTGGACGCATTTGAGGAAAAAACAACACATCTTGAATAGAATGTTGGTTGGTCATTAACATGGCCAATCGGTCAATACCAATTCCAATTCCTGCTGTTGGTGGCATTCCATATTCCAATGCACGTAAAAAATCATGGTCTATAAACATGGCTTCATCATCGCCACGTTCCATTAATTTTACTTGCTCTTCAAAGCGTTCACGTTGGTCAATTGGATCGTTTAATTCAGTATAAGCATTGGCTATTTCTTTACCATTTACCATTAATTCAAAACGCTCCACCAAGCCTTCTTTACTTCTGTGTTTTTTGGTTAACGGACTTAACTCAACTGGATAATCAATAATAAAAGTTGGTTGGTCAAAATTACCTTCGCATTTTGCGCCAAATATTTCATCAATTAATTTTCCTTTACCCATGCTATTATCAGTTTTAATATCCATTTGCGCACAAGCAGCCACTAAAGCTACTTCGTCCATATTGGTTACATCAAAACCGGTAAAATCTTTAATAGCATCATAAATAGGAATGCGTTTAAAAGGTGCTTTAAAATTCAACACTTTTTCGCCCACAGTTACTTCTGTAGTTCCATGCATTTCCATTGCAATTTTTTCCAATAATTGCTCTGTAAAATCCATCATCCAGTTATAATCTTTGTAAGCTACATAAAATTCCAATACAGTAAATTCAGGATTATGCGTTCTGTCCATTCCTTCGTTACGGAAATTTCTACTGAATTCATAAACAAAATCAAAACCACCAACTATTAATCGTTTTAAATATAATTCATTGGCTATTCGTAAGTAAAATTGCGTATCCAAGGCATTATGATGCGTAGTAAAAGGCTTTGCAGCCGCACCACCAGGAATGTTTTGCAACACTGGAGTATCAACTTCTAAAGCGCCATTGTTATTTAAAAAATCACGAATGGTTTTTATCATCACACTTCGTTTAATGAATGTATCTTTTACGTGTGGATTTACAATTAAATCGGCATAACGCTGACGGTAACGAAACTCAGGATCGGTAACTGCATCAAAGGTTTCACCATCTTTTTCTTTAACAATTGGAAGTGGTTTAATCGATTTGCTTAACATTTGCAAAGTTTTGGCGTGTAACGAAACTTCACCTGTTTTGGTAGTAAACATATAACCTGTTATTCCAATAATATCGCCAATATCTACCAATTTTTTAAAAACGGTATCATATAAAGTTTTGTCTTCATCAGGGCAAATATCATCTCTACGCACATATACTTGTAATTTTCCTGCACTGTCTTGCAATAACACAAAACACGCTTTTCCCATATCGCGAACACTCATTACACGGCCAGCAAATGTTACGTGTTTCATTTCTTCACTTTCCAAATCTGCGCTATACTTTTCTGTTGCCTCTGTTGATAAATGAGAAATAGGAAATAAAGCCGGTGGAAATGGATCAATGCCCAAAGCACGAAGGTCTGCAAGTTTTTGTCTGCGTAATAATTCTTGTTCGCTGTGTTGAATAATCATAAATAAATAATTGCTGTTTTTCTAAAAGAGGGCGAAAATAACATTTCAACCGCTTAAAAAGGAATATTATTTAAAGTTGAACAAAATTTAAAGAAAGTATTTAATAGTAGGCTTTTTCA
>CAIUQQ010000163.1 GCA_903901345.1 uncultured Bacteroidota bacterium
AATATTGAAATTGATTTAGCCGAAGAACGCAACTTGGAATTTATAATTACTGATATTACAGGAAAAATTATCAAAACCTTGAACCAAAACTTAAACCAAGCCAAAGGAATTCAAACTTACACGTATCAAATTGGTGAACTAACCGAAGGCATGTATTTGCTAATTATTACAACCAACAAAGGCGAAAAAGTAAGTACGAGGATTGTAAAAAAATAGAAGTGTTAAATTCGAATAATTAATTTCGAAATTCGAAAGGTGAATAGTAAATATTGTCATCCTGAGTTTGTCGAAGGAGGCAATGAGCAATGAGCAATAGACAATAAGCAATAAGCAATAAGCAAAGCTCGAACAAACATCATTCCGTAGGAATCTCCCTGCCTTATGGATTTTAAGAAATGAGCAATTAACAATAAAACATTCCAACAATTTAGCAATCAAAAATCAAAAATCTACGCTATTTTCGCCCCAATGAAATATTTTATTATTGCCGGTGAAGCAAGTGGCGATTTGCACGGTGCCAATTTGATGAAAGCCATAAAACAAAAGGATGCTCAAGCAGAATTTCAGTTTTGGGGTGGCAATTTAATGCAAGCGCAAGCCAAAGGTTTATTGATGCATTTTAACCAAACTGCCATCATGGGTTTTGTGGAAGTGCTACTTAAAATAAGAACCATTTTAGGTTTTATAGCTGTTTGCAAAAAACAAATAGATGCCTATAAACCCGATGTGGTGATATTGATAGATTATGCTGGATTTAATTTGCGAATAGCACAGTTTGCCAAGCAAAAAGGTTATAAAGTAGTTTATTATATTGCTCCAAAAGTTTGGGCTTGGAACGAAAAAAGAGCTAAGAAACTAGAAAAATATGTAGATGAGTTATTGCTCATTTTTCCGTTTGAAGTAGCGTATTTTAAAAAATGGAAGGTGAAAGCATCTTATGTTGGCAATCCATTATTAGATGAAGTAAATGCATTTAAACCCGATGCTACATTTTGCGAAGCAAACCATATTGATTCAAAAAAAGACATCATTGCTTTATTGCCAGGAAGTAGGAAACAAGAAATAAAAACAATGCTTCCAAATATGATGAAGCTAGCGCAAGCATATCCTCAATACGAGTTTGTAATTTGTGCTGCACCAAGTATTAAACCTGATTTTTACCAAACATTCATTGGTGCTAACACCAAAATTATTTACAATAAAACCTATGAAGTATTGCATTTGGCAAAGGCTGCCATTGTTTGTAGTGGAACCGCAACTTTAGAAACTGCCTTGTTCAATGTGCCGCAAGTTTGTGCTTACGTGGGCAGTCCAATTTCGTATTTTTTAGCCAAGCAGTTTGTAAAAATAAAGTATGTTTCTTTGGTAAATATTAATTTGGATAAAGAGTTATTGAAAGAATTAATTCAACATGATTACACTTTAGCAAACTTAAAACAGGAGTTTGAAGCTATATTGCCAAACGGCAATAAAAACGCCAATTTAATGGTAGAATATAAAAAGCTACAAGCCATTTTAAACAAGCAAGGAGCTAGTAATAATGCTGCGCAAATAATTATTGATTTAGTCAAAAAATAATGAGAATAATATTTTTAGGAACACCCGATTTTTCTGTCCCATCGTTGGATGCCATAGTAAAAGCTGGACATGAAGTGGTGGCAGTGGTTACCATGCCCGACAAACCGGCTGGTCGTGGTATGCAATTGCAACAAAGTGCAGTAAAGAAATATGCTGTTGAAAATAACATAAAAGTATTACAACCTATTAAGTTAAAAGATCCAGAATTTATAGCAGAATTACAAGCATTAAATGCCGAATTACAAGTGGTAATTGCGTTTAGAATGTTGCCACAAATAGTTTGGGAAATGCCCAAATTTGGAACCTTGAATTTACATGCTTCATTGTTGCCAGATTATAGAGGTGCTGCGCCAATAAATTGGGCAATTATAAATGGAGAAACCAAAACCGGGGTGAGTACTTTTTTTCTGAAACATGAAATAGATACTGGCGATGTTTTGCTCACTCAAGAAGTGGAAATTACGCCAACTATGAATGCTGGAGAACTTCACGATTTGCTCATGAATATTGGTGCTGAAACAGTTTTGAAATCGTTGGAATTAATAAAAAATGGAAACACCAAGGGCATGCCACAAGGGAATGATAACAACAAAGTGGCTCCTAAAATATTTAAGGAAAACTGTTTGATTAATTGGGATAATAGTGCTGAAAATATTTATAATTTAATCAGAGGATTGAGCCCTTATCCAGCTGCATTTACTCATTTTTATGGTAAAATAGTAAAAGTATTTGAGGCAAATATGGAGCTATCAAATCATGATGAACCAAATGGTAAAATGATAAGCGATAATAAAACATTTTTAAAAGTAGCTTGCCAAAATGGTTATGTTCATTTACTACAAATTCAACTAGAAGGTAAAAAACGAATAGGAGTGGAGGAGTTTTTAAGAGGACACAAAATTTGATTTGTGATTTGTGATTTTTGATTTGTGAAAGGAAATTCTGAATATTACCCTTCGACTACGCTCAGGTTGAAGATTATTTATTTGTCATGGTGAGCTTGCCGAATCCAGACACCTATTTTTATGATGAAAAATGATAACTAGCAATTGTCAAAACCTCCAACAAAAGTCATGCTGCAAGCATCTCCTTTCCTTATAAACAACATGGTGAAATGTATAAACAAAAAAATCCCAATAACATTTCGTTAATGGGATTTTTTATTTGCTAGCAGCTAGTGGCCAGAAGCCAGAAGCTTTTTAGTTACTTGCTTGTTCTGCCTCTGCATAAGCTTCAGTAGGAATACAAGCACAAATTAAATTTCTATCGCCATAAGTATCATTAATTCTACCTACGCTTGGCCAAAATTTAGCAGCTCTTACATATGGTAAAGGGAATGCTGCTTGTTGGCGGCTGTATGCATGTTTCCATTCATCGCTAGTAACCATACTAGCTGTGTGAGGTGCATTTTTAAGCATATTATCTAACTTATCGGCAGTACCATTTTCAATAGCAGTAACTTCATTTCTTATTGAAATCATGGCATCACAAAAACGATCTAATTCATGTTTAGCTTCGCTTTCAGTAGGCTCTATCATTACAGTTCCAGCTACTGGAAACGAAATAGTAGGCGCATGGAAACCATAATCCATTAAACGTTTTGCTATGTCACCAACTTCTACTCCTGAAGCTTGTTTGAACACACGAGTATCTAAAATCATTTCGTGCGCACATCTACCTTTTGGTCCAACATAAAGAATTTGGTAATGTTTTTCTAAACGTGCTTTGATGTAATTTGCATTTAAAATAGCATATTTAGTTGCATTTTCTAAACCTTCAGTTCCCATCATTCTAATATATGCATATGATATTAATAGAATAGAAGCGCTACCCCAAGGTGCTGCACTTACTGCGTGCATTGATTGGTTTCCGCCATCCATATCTACCACTGAATGTCCGGGTAAAAAAGGAACTAAATGAGCGCCCACACCAATTGGTCCCATTCCTGGTCCACCGCCACCATGAGGAATACAGAAAGTTTTATGTAAATTTAAATGACAAACATCTGCACCAATAGCAGCCGGACTTGTTAATCCAACTTGCGCATTCATGTTAGCACCATCCATATAAACTTGTCCGCCATTTTCATGAATAATACCACAAATATCAATAATACCTTCTTCAAAAACACCATAAGTAGAAGGATAAGTAACCATTAAACAAGCTAAATTATCTTTGTGTTCAATGGCTTTTGCTCTAATATCTTCAATGTCGATGTAACCGTTTTCTAAAGTTTTAGTAACGATTACTTTCATGCCAGCCATAATAGCGCTTGCAGGATTTGTACCGTGTGCCGATGAAGGAATCAAAGCAATATTTCTATGTGCCTCGCCTTTTGCTTTAAAATATTCTCTTATGGTCATTAAACCCGCATACTCACCTTGCGCACCTGCATTTGGTTGTAATGAAATGCCTGCAAAACCAGTTACTTGTTTCAAATATTCCGATAATTCATTAAATATTTGTGTGTAACCTGCTGCTTGGTTTCTAGGAATAAATGGATGTAGAACACTAAATCCAGGATAAGTTACAGGAATCATTTCGGCTGTTGCATTTAATTTCATGGTGCAACTTCCTAAAGCTATCATGCTTTCGCAAAGCGATAAATCTTTTGATTCTAATAATTTAATATAACGTAACATTTCATGTTCGCTGTGGTGTGAATTAAACACAGAATGTGTCATAAAATCAGAAGTACGAGCAAACGATGAATCAAAGTTAAACGATGAATGATTCAATGAAATGTTTTTGCCTATTAGGCAGTTTAACAATTCAGTAATTCCTTCTAAAGTATGTGTTTCATCTACTGAAATTGAAATGTGTTGATCATCAATTTTGTTAATATTTATTTCAGCATTTACACAAGTAGCTATTGTAGCGTTAGCATTGCCAACGGCAACAGTAATGGTATCGAAATAATTTTTATTAACTATAGCATGACCATTTTCGTTCAAAGCATTTGCTAATGTTTTGGTTAAACCATGCACTCTTCCAGCTATATTTTTTAAGCCATCAGGACCATGATAAACGCCATACATACTTGCCATAATCGACAATAATACTTGAGCAGTACAAATGTTTGAAGTCGCTTTTTCGCGTTTAATATGTTGCTCACGCGTTTGCAATGCCATACGCAAAGCAGAATTTCCTTGGCTATCAATTGAAACACCAATTAATCTACCTGGCATTTGACGTTTGTAAGCATCTTTAGTTGCAAAGAAACCAGCATGCGGTCCACCGTAACCCATTGGTACGCCAAAACGTTGAGAAGAACCAACCACTACATCAGCACCCCATTCGCCTGGAGGCGTTAATAAAGTTAAGCTTAAAATATCGGCAGCCACAGCTACTAAAATGTTATTTTCTTTGGCATTTGCCATGAATTTAGAGTAGTCAAATATTTCACCATTTGATGCTGGATATTGAATCATTGCACCAAAATAAGTGTTATCGAATTGCGCAGTTTCATGGTTACCAATTACTATTTCTATACCTGTAGGTTCTGCTCTAGTAACTAATACATCAATGGTTTGTTTGAAACAAAGTTCAGAAACAAAAAATTTACTTGCAGTTTCATTTTTAGCTTCAGCATGCATTAAATGCATGGCTTCTGCAGCTGCAGTTGCTTCGTCTAATAAACTAGCATTTGCTATTTCCATACCAGTTAAGTCAATGACCATAGTTTGGTAATTTAATAACGCTTCTAATCTACCTTGAGCTATTTCTGGTTGGTAAGGTGTATAGGCAGTGTACCAATTTGGATTTTCGAAAATATTACGCAAAACTACATTTGGAGTATGTGTCCCATAATATCCTTGACCAATAAAGTTTTTATAAATTTTATTGTTTTCAGAAACTGCTTTTAACATGCTTAACAATTCCATTTCTGTTAATGCCGCTGGCAATTTCATACGTTCTTTCAAGCGAATATGTGCCGGAATAGTTTCGTCTATTAATTGATCAATTGAACTTACACCTATGGTTTTAAGCATTTCTGCAGTGTCTTTTCTCATTGGCGAATTATGGCGATAAACAAATTCGTCTTTATGGTTTGTTTTTATTTGCATGTGAATTTTTTTTAAATTTTTTTTGTCAAATGTACTTTTTACTGAGTAAATATATAAATGATTAAGGTCAAAAATTTTTACATAAAAAAACCTGTTTCAATTGGTTTGAAACAGGTTTTTAAAAATATTATTTTAAAATTATGGTTTTACAGCTACATTTGAATCAGTTACTGTAGCAGCTGATGCAGGAGGAGGAGTTGCAGGCATAGCTGTAGTTCCTTCTATATTATCTTTTATTCTACTTTCAGTTCCAGTAACTTCTTGTTCACCACTAGGACGAGCAAAATTTGAAGCTAAACTTAAAACTATTAGCGTAATAGCTAATATCCAAGTAGCTTTTTCTACCACATCAGTACTTCTATTAGCACCCATAATTTGGTTTGGAGCTGTGAAATTAGCAGCAATTCCGCCACCTTTAGGATTTTGAATTAAAACTACTAAAGTTAGTAGTACGCAAACGATAATGATTAGGATTAGAAAAAATATCATAGTTTTAGTTAATGTTGTGTTCGGTTTTTATTTTATTTATTAGGGCTGCGAAATAAGCATTTTTATGTGGATATATCAAACATAATTTTTCATAAGTTAAAATTGATTTTTTTATCAATCCTTGATTTAAATAAATGCTTGCTAATGTTTCACTTACAATTTCATCTTTTTCCTCCGCACTTGTTTTTGCCACAGTTGCTGGATTGAAAAACTCAGTTTTTGGTCGAGAAATACTTGGATTTTCTCGCATAAATTTGTCTAAAATGTTATCAATTTCATTTTTTGAGCTTTCACTTTTAACATTTATTGTTTCATTTGTTGGAAGTGTTTCTGTTTCCTTAGCAGGTAAAGGAATATAAACCGATGAAAACGAATTTTCAAATAAATTATTATCTATTGTATAATTATTGAAATCTACTAAAATTTCATTTTCAACTGAATCCGCTATAGTAGGTTTGGTTTCAAAATGACTGTTAAATAAAGGATCAAAAACAGGAGTTTCATAATTTGGAATTAATCCTTCTTTTTTATCAAATATAATATACGATTTTTCTTCCTCGTAAGGAAGAGCCTTTAACGCTTCAAAATCTGGCAATATTGATTCAACTTCTGTATTATAATTATGATGGGTTTCTATTAAAATTTTATTCGAATGATAAACATCATTGTCGTTATTTGTTTCAATAATAGTTTCAATAGGCTCAGCAAATGATTCAATATTTATTTCTTCTAAGATATTATTAGCTATTTCTATTTTTTCTACTGTTTCTTCTATTGAATCAGGAATGTTATTTTTCCGTTCAAAAGGAACAGAATTATCATGTGCTATTTCAATTCCAGTAATAATATTTTTACTTAAATCATTCTCAGCTTTTGATTTTATAATTTGCTTTATTTTAGTTACAAAAGCTTCATCTTCGTAATAATTTGTCTCTTGTGGTTTAGCTATTTCAGCATTTTCATCCACCAATTTCTTTTTATTAATCGTAAGCCATTCTAAAAAGTTTAAATTAGCTACTTCTAAAGTTGTTTCTGCATTAGCCATTTCAGTTACTAAAACTAATTCTTCAATTACCTCAAAATCTTTATTTACAGTTGTTTCTATTGGTATATTAATGTTTTCTAACTCAATAGCTAAAATATTTTCTAGTGAAATATTATTGCTTTCGACTATTGATTCCGAATCGGTTAAAACATCTTCAACATTATCAGTTGTAAAACTCTCAATTATTGAATCTTCAGAAATTGATGATAGTTCCTCAATATTTTCAATTATTTCTGGTTCAATTTCAGGAGTAGAAATATTATTATTTATTACATTTGGTAAAACTGATTTAGTAATTGTTTCAATATTTTGTTCATCAGCAAATAAACTTGCTTCATCAAAATCGGGGAGAAATGCTTCAGCGTTTACATATTTTACTAGTATTCCTTCTGTTTCAGCTAAATGAAAATCTGTTTCAGTATTGTTTTCAGTTTCATTCTCCGCAGTTTCTTTAATATTTATAGTTTCAATGACAGGAATTTCATTGACAATAGTCTCTAAAATTGGTTCACTATAATCAAAATTATCAGTAATATTTTCAACTATTTCATCTGCTAATTCAGGAATATTTAATGAAACATTTTCATTTTCAATCTCTTGATCAATCGTTAATTCGGTTTCAGTTACAGTAATTTCATTGACTATGTTTTCTAATATTGGTTCAGTAAAATCAAAATTATCCGTAACACTTTCAATTTTTTCTTCAACTAATTCAGTAGTATTTTCAGGTAAATTTCCCGTTTTTAAAGGACTTTCTGATGTAGGAATTTCATTTTTTGAAATAATATTTTGTGCTTCAATTAGTAATGCATCTTGCTCTAATTTTCCTGCTTCAAAATCTGGTTTAGAAACTTTTTCAGCTTTTAACTGATCAGAAAGATGCATTATTGAAATTTCTGATTCAATTTCTTCAGAAATATTATTTAAAAATTGATTTAAAACTTCTCTATTAATAACGGAAAGTGCAGTTGTTTTTAACTGTTTTTCGTATTCGTAATGATTTGTGTTTAAAAGTGCTTTAGATAATAAAATTTGTGCAGTGCTAAAATATGGATAATCAGCCACGATTTTTTTTAACGTGTCAATATGTTCATTACCCAGTTTATCTGGATTTATAATCAAATCGGTAAATTCGGCTTTGTTCACTAATTATACTTTCAATTTTAACCGTAGCAAAATAGTATTTTTTATTAATAAAAATATTGTTACTGATTTTTAATTTATTACTTTAATATTTACCAATTAATAAAAGCCGCGTTGAATATGTCTTGAACCAACATATCAACCACTTTACCAGATAATTCGGCTTCGCGAGATTGGAAATTATCAGTTGCATTAAAATCTATATTATTTGAAAATGTTTTTGTAAAATTTTTATCAGTTGCTTTTTTATTTTCAAAAACTATTTCCATTGTAATAGTTAACCTATTTAAAGCATTGGTTTGATTCCCTTGAATAGCGGCTGGTTTTAAATCGTAACTTAATATTTTTCCAGTAAATGAAAGGTCTGCATCAGTTGTAACTAACTTTAAAGGTGTTTCATTTACAAACTTTTGCTTTAATTTTTCCGATATGTTTTGACTTAATAATGGATTCACAATACTAGCCATATTGGTAATATATGCTACAGATACAGTGCTTGCATCAGCGGGAACACTTGCGCCTGTGTGGCTATAAACACCACAACTACTTAAAAATATATTTAAACATAAAATAGAAATTACTACTAATTTTCTCATGCTGCAAAGCTAAAAATCTTTATGGAAATTTATCATTCAATTATTTTTATTCATTTAAAATTAACAATCCGGAAATTCCCAAAAAAGATACAACCCACAAAGTTTGCTTATTTTTATCAGATACAACCTATTAATAAAAAGTTATTTTCGCCACTTTGTTTTCCAAATTACTATGATAAAATTAGCAAATAGATTAAACACCATTGTAGAGTCAAATACTCTAAGAATGTCTAAGTTAAGTCGCGAGCTACAAGCGCAAGGTAAAGATGTTATCAATTTAAGTTTAGGTGAGCCTGATTTTCAAACTCCTCAACATATAAAAGATGCTGCAAAAAAAGCCATTGATGACGGTTATACATTTTATACTCCGGTAATTGGATACTTGGATTTGCGTCAGGCTATCAGCGAAAAATTTAAAAATGAAAATGGTTTGATTTATCCAGCTGATCAAATTGTAGTTTCTACTGGTGCTAAACAAGCAATAATAAACGTGCTGTTAAGTCTTTTAAATCCTGGTGATGAAGTAATAGTTCCAACTCCTTTTTGGGTAAGCTATTCCGAAATGGTAAAAATTAGTGAAGGCGTTCCTGTTTATGTTTATAGTAATGTAACGCAAGATTATAAAGTAACAGCTGCGCAAATTGAAGCTGCTATTACACCCAAAACCAAAGTATTTATATTCTCTTCTCCTTGTAATCCTACTGGTTCAGTTTTTAGTAAAGAAGAGTTGTTTGCTATTGCAAAAATGTTTGAAAAATATCCTGATATTTACATTGTTTCTGATGAAATTTATGAGCATATTAATTTTATTGGAAAGCATGAAAGTATTGGTCAATTTGATTTTATAAAAGACAGAGTTATTACTATAAATGGCGTTAGTAAAGGATTTGCAATGACAGGCTGGAGACTTGGTTATATTGGTGCTCCCAAAGAAATAGCACAAGCATGCGAAAAACTTCAAGGACAATTTACTAGTGGTGCTAATTCCATTGCACAACGCGCAGCATTAACAGCATTGCAAAGCGACTTAACTCCAACTTTCGAAATGAAAAAAGCATTTCATAGAAGAAGAGATTTAGTGTTGGGATTAATGAAAGAAATTGAAGGTTTTAAACTAAATGTTCCTGAAGGTGCGTTTTATGTTTTTCCAGATGTAAGCAGTTATTTTGGTAAAAGTGATGGAACTATAACTATTAATAATTGCGAAGATTTATGTATGTACATTTTGCATAATGCCAATGTAAGTATAGTTGGTGGTGATAGTTTTGGCGCTCCCGAATGTGTGAGATTTAGTTACGCTACAAGTGACGATAAATTAATAGAAGCTATTAGAAGAATAAAAGAAGTTTTACAAAAACTAAAATAACAACTTATTATTAAGCTAATGAATACTCAAAACAATTTAATTAATCAGTTTGAAAACATACCAGTTTTAGTTATTGGCGATGTGATGATTGATGCTTATCTGTTTGGAAATGTTGAAAGAATATCGCCAGAAGCACCCGTTCCAATTGTAGCCGTTAATAAAAAAGAAAACAGGTTAGGTGGCGCTGCCAATGTAGCTTTAAATTTGGTAGCTTTAGGTGCTAAACCTATTCTTTGTTCTTTAATTGGAAACGATTTAGAAGGAAATGATTTACTTAATTTATTGCAAGAAAATAATATTGATGCAAGTGGAATTATTAAAAGTAATGATAGAATTACTACAATAAAAACCAGGGTTATTAGTCAAAATCATCAAATGATTAGAATTGATAATGAAGATGCTTCGAATATAAATCAAATGCAAACATCATTGTTAATTGATAAAATAAAAGAGTTATTGCCATTGGCAAAAATTGTAATTTTTGAAGATTATGATAAAGGTGTTATTACCGAAAAACTAATTGATGAAATATCGAAAGCTGCCAATGAATTAGGCATTCCAACTGTTGTAGATCCTAAAAAAAGGAATTTCGGATTTTATAAAAATGTTACTTTATTTAAACCCAATTTAAAAGAATTACGTGAAGGTATAAAACACGATTTTTTATTACAAAATAAAGAAGAATTTGAACAAATTTGTAAGAATTTAATTGCAAAAATGAATATTAAATACCTATTTGTTACATTAAGTGAAAACGGTGTAATGATTACTAATGGACTAGAATTCACATACGTTCCTGCTCATATTCGTAAAATTGCAGATGTAAGTGGCGCTGGCGATACTGTTATTAGTGTTGCTTCTTTGTGTTTGTCTTTAAATATTCCAATAAATCAAGTAGCTACAATTTCAAATTTAGCTGGCGGATTAGTTTGTGAAGAAGTTGGTGTTATTCCAATTAATCGCATAAAATTAGCAGAAGAATTAAATGAAATTGGAATCAGTTTATAATATTTTCAATTAACTTATAGCGCCCCATTTATTGGTTTTCCGGTATAACATTAAATACTGATTCAGTAAAACATGTTCGGGTTTGTGTAGTTCATTGTCGTTTTCTAATATTTGTTGCGCTTCTTTTCTAACAGTTTCTAGTAATTCCCGGTCTTCGGTAATGCTAGCAATTCTAAGGTCAAGCACGCCACTTTGCATGGTTCCTTCCATATCGCCAGGGCCACGTAATTGTAAATCCACTTCACTAATTTTAAATCCATCGTTGGTTTCTACCATAGTTTTCATGCGCAGTTTTCCATCTTGACTAATTTTAAAATCTGTCATTAAGATACAATAACTTTGATCAGCACCACGGCCCACTCGACCTCTTAATTGGTGTAATTGGGATAGTCCAAATTTTTGCGCGCTTTCAATCACCATTACACTTGCATTGGCCACATTTACGCCAACTTCTATTACTGTTGTTGCCACCATTATACTGGTTTCTCCTCTCACAAACCTGGCCATTTCAAAATCTTTTTCAGCAGGTTTCATTTTTCCATGAACCATACTTACCGCATATTTTGGCAAAGGAAACTCCCTACAAATACTTTCATATCCTTCTGCTAAATTTTTATAATCTAGCTTTTCACTTTCTTCAATTAATGGATATACAATATAAATTTGTCTGCCTTTAGCAATTTCATTTCTTATAAAACCATAAACTTCTAAGCGGTTATTATCATATTTATGAATGGTAGAAATAGGTTTTCTTCCGGCAGGTAATTCATCAATTAAACTAGTGTCTAAATCGCCATACAAAGTCATGGCAAGTGTACGCGGAATAGGCGTTGCGGTCATTACTAGAATATGTGGAGGATGCTCATTTTTTGTCCAAAGTTTTGATCTTTGTTCTACTCCAAATTTATGCTGTTCATCAATAATTGCTATTCCTAATTTATTAAATTCAACCGTATCTTCAATTAAAGCATGCGTTCCTATTAATATTTGAATTTCTCCATTTTTCAAATCTTCAAAAATAGGTTTTCTGTTCTTTTTTGTAACAGAGCCAGTCAATAAAGCAACACGAATATTCATGCCACTCAATAAACTTTTTATGGTAGCGTAATGTTGATTTGCTAATATTTCAGTTGGCGCCATCATTGCAGCTTGGTAACCATTATCAATAGCCATTAACATACTCATTAAAGCTACAACTGTTTTTCCACTACCAACATCGCCTTGAATTAATCGATTCATTTGCTTGCCGCTGCCCATATCTACTCGTATTTCTTTCAATACTCGTTTTTGTGCATTGGTTAATTCAAAGGGCAAATTATTATTGTAAAAATTATTAAAAACATCGCCAATTTTACTAATTTTTATTCCATTATAAACTGTGTGTCGTTTTAGTTTATAACGCAAAATTCGCAATTGATTAAAAAATAATTCCTCAAACTTTAATCGTTTGGTAGCTTCGCTTAATTGAGCAAAACTTGTAGGGAAATGTATTTGAATCATGGCCTGCTTACGAGACATTAATTGATATTTTTTTATTAAATAATCAGGTAAATTTTCACCAATATCAAACCGAGAATCTGTTAATAAAGTATTGGTATACATCATGATTGCACGGGCATCCAAACCTCTTTTTTTTGCCTTTTCACTGGCATTATAAAGTGGCATCATTTTCATGTACAACTTTTCATTTACCTGCGCTGGATCTTCTAAACTTGGGTGAACCATGCTAAAAGTTCTGTTAAATTCCGATAATTTACCAAAAACTATATATGGTTTTCCTGCCAATAAACCTTCTCTAATCCATCTCTGGCCTTGAAACCAAAGCAATTCTAATGTCCCTGTTCCGTCACTTAAAGTAGCAGTAAGTCTGGCTCCTGCGCCAGTTCCTATTGTTTTTACATTACTAATTGTTCCCTTTAATTGAATGTATTGAATGGTGTCATCTATTTGACTAATTTGATACATTTTACTTCTATCAATATGCCTATACGGAAAATAATATAATAAGTCGTTAAAGGTAAAAATGGCAAATTCTTTTTGCAGCAATTCAGCTTTGGCTGGACCAACGCCTTTTAAATATTCAATTTTGGTATTTAGAAATGTACTGCCTTGCATTTTATATTGGCAATAATAACGAAATTAGCGGCAGATTTTATAGTTCTTTATTGATTCAAGTAAATTCAATTTAATAATATCGTTTTTTCTTTACATTTCTGCTTTGTAATAAAAACATAAATCCGAGTAATAAACGCACTAATCCGTAACAAATAGCTTGGTATATTTTTGAAAATATTTTAGAACGATTTTCGAATTTTTCAAGTGAAATACTTTCACAACCTTCATCCATTAATTGTTTTAATTTTTTATTTGTTAATGAACAAAATTCTTCATCTAAAACTTCTATGTTACATTCTATGCTACCAAAATCGCTTAAGTGATTTAAGTTGTAAGAACCTACGCTTAACCAATCAGAATCAATTAAAGCTACTTTAGCATGCAACACACTTTGTTTCCATTCATATAATTTTATGCCTGCTTTTAACATATCAGCATAAAAATATTCTGTGGCATTTTTTACCAAACCAACATCCGATATGGAGCCTAAAACAACTTGAACATTTACACCTCGTTTGGCAGCTTTTTTTAACAATCTTTTTAAAGCTAATGAGGGAATAAAATAACTGGCAAAAAGAATAATTTCATGCTCCGCTTTTCGTATTTTTTGTTTATATTGATGTGTAATTCCAAATTTTGCCTGCACCCAATTGTTTTGTAAAACTCTTGTTATTATTGGTTTGTGTTCTTTTTGTGTTTCTTGTTTTATTTTAAACTTTGGATATTTACTTACCTTTCTTAAAGTCTGTTTGCTAATTTGTAATAAATCAAAAACTACTTTTCCTTGTGCATATAAAGCAAAATCTAGCCAAGGAGTTTGTAATGTATATGCGCTGTAATTATCCGAAATATTTATACCACCAACTAAAGCATATTGTCCATCTACACAAATTATTTTGTGATGTAATCTCATGCCCATGTGAAGATAATTTCCAAATTTAATGGGTGAATAAAAGTAGATTTCGATTCCAGCATTTTCAAAACTTTTCTGCCATGAAATATTAAAGTTTTTTCTGCCATAAGCATCTAAAACAACATATATTTTTACACCTTTTTTTGCCGCGGCAAACAGTAAATCACGAATAATTATACCGGTTTTATCCGGTTCAAATATGTAAATTTGTAAGTGAATTTCAGTAGTTGCATTATAGATTAATTCCGACAATTTTTCAAAAAAAGAATTGCCACTTTGGAGTAATTCCAATTGGTTATTATAACGGAAAGGATAAATGCCTAAACTTCTTCGCCACATATTGGTTGTCAATATATATAAATTGTTGCAAAGCAATTACATAAAAGTTTATATTTGATTTTTAAACTAAATTAACAAAATGAAAATTGCTAAAATAATTGTCTTTATTTTTATTTTTTTTGGAGTTGATTCTTGTCAAGACCCTTGTAAAATTGAAACTCCACCTGAACCTCCTTGTATTGACAAAGTTTATGGTGATATTCCATTGAATGAATCATTATATTTTTTAAATCACACTCAGGATTCTAACGATTTTGAGTTGGTGAATGATAAAGGAGCGGTGTTAACTATTAAAAATTTAATTGATACTACAACTTTCCATCAAAGATTATATAAAAGTTTTTCCAAAAATCCTGATAAGTGTAATTATGTAGAAACATGTTTTAACACCGCAAATACTATTTATGAATACAATAGATTTAAAGGAGTTGAATTGCCTTATCAATTATCGTTAA
This sequence comes from uncultured Bacteroidota bacterium, assembly GCA_903901345.1. Classification (GTDB taxonomy): domain Bacteria; phylum Bacteroidota; class Bacteroidia; order UKL13-3; family UKL13-3; genus JAAFJM01. The sequence continues at coordinate 15,115 of CAIUQQ010000163.1, forward strand.
TCAGGCATAATTCAAGCATTAATTCAATTGATAGTTTTATTGCATTTCCCAGTTGGCGGTTTATGGACAATGCTGCAATTGGAATCAATTATTCTTTTATTGAATTACCTTTTAATAATCCTGATTTGAGTACTTATAAATATTTTGATACCATTACTTTAAACAAAAAATTATACAACCAAGTTTATCATGTTTATATGGATAGTAGTCAGGTAAATTCTCGAACAGATATATTTCCAAGAGGTGCTTATTATAATTTAGAAAAAGGTATTTTAGGATTTTATCTTTCTAATAGTGAAACATGGTTAAGGAAATAAATCATTTGATAATTTTTACCAATAATTTTTTACTTAACATTGCGCAAACATGCTAACCAAAACCAAAGCCATTGTTATAAAAACCATTGATTACAGTGAAAACAGTGTAATTTTAAAATGTTTTACCGAACAATTTGGCTTACAATCGTATTTAATTAATGGTGTAAAAAACAAAAAAGGTGCAATTAAACCTTCGCATTTAATGCCTTTAAATTTATTGGATTTAGATGTTTACCATCAGTTAAATAAGAACTTACAGCGTATAAAAGAATTAAAATGCCACCCCATTTTAAATAATATTCATTACGATTTATTAAAAAGTAGCATTGGCATTTTTATGGGTGAGGTTTTAAATAAAACCATTCAAGCCGAAAACCAAGCTGATAAAAACTTATTTGATTTTCTGTTTACCGTAATTCAATATTTAGATTTAACGCAACAAAGTTTAGCAAATTTTCCTGTTTATTTTATGTTACAACTAAGTCAATATTTGGGCTTTAATCCTAAGCTTAATTACAGTGGAACTAATAATAGTTTCGATTTGGAAGAAGGCATTTTTAAACCGAGTTTATTTGGTGATATAAAAGTGGTAGAATCTAATTTGTCAGCGTATTGGTTTGAATTGTGTAAGGTAAATTTAGATTCATTTAGTCATATTGAAATCAATAAAAATCAACGCCAAGAATTACTTGATCATGCAATGTTATATTTTAGAATACATATGGAAGGGTTTAATGAACTCAAATCAAATAAAGTTTTAATGGAAGTGTTATCTTAAATTTTAAATTCATAGCGGAATAAAGTGAAGTTAAAAGGCGCTTAATACTACAAAAAAGCACATTGTAAGTTTTTTAAGAATAAAAAATCTTTGTATTATTACACCAACAAATAATAACTTTTTTTCTCCTATAATCTTGCAGACAAATTATATAAAAAACATATTTTATTTATGTTTAAGTTTAGTATTTATTTTACTTGTTATTAGTCAGTTACATTTTTTAAATCCTGGAAGCATTGGGCTAAAAAAAGTTGATATTTTAGCAGATGTTAGAAAAGATACAATTCAAAAAATAAATAAAAAACTCAAGTTTAAAAACAAAAAAGATTCAACACAAGACTTAGATTTTATATTATTTGAAGATTTTTCAGAAAAACACAATGGAATTAAGAATTTTGCCATTGCAATTAAGAAAATAAAATCTGACAAACAAAAAGTTAGAATTGGATTTTTTGGAGATTCATTCATTGAAGGTGATATGCTTACAAGTGATATTCGTGATAGTTTACAGTATAAATATGGTGGGAGTGGAGTTGGTTTTGTTCCAATAACATCAACTGTTGCGGGTTTTAGAGGAACTGTTTTGCATGAATTTAAAAACTTTGAAACATATTCAATTGTTGGCAAACGTTCGGTTAATGTAAACTTGGGAATTTCGGGAACTTGCGATATTCCTTTGGCCGACAATTTTTTGAATTATACCATGCCTTTTCGCAATAAAACGTATGATCATTTTACCCAAGCTAATTTATTTTATTCAAATAAATCGGATGATAGTTTAAAGTTTAATTATTCGCTAAATGACTCGTTTATAAAATGTATTTTACCTCCATCAAAAAGCATTAATAGTTTTACCATTATGTCAAAATATGCACGAACTTTAAAACTAATTTTTGATGCAAATAGTAAACTTCAATTATATGGTGTAAGTTTTGAAAATAATGAAGGAGTTTATTTAGATAATTTTGGAATGAGAGGTAATTCTGGTATTGGTTTAGGTTATGTGAACAATAATATTTACAGTGATTTTAATCAAAAACAAGATTATAAATTGATTGTTTTACAATATGGTTTAAATGCATTGAGTGAAAATGATACAAACACTTCTTGGTATATGCGAAGTATGAATATTACTATACAAAATTTGAAAAGAGCATTCCCAAATGCAACTATTTTATTGGTAAGTGTTAGTGATAGAAGTACCAAAATAAATGGCAATTTTGTAACCATTCCTAATCTTCCAAATTTTGTAAATATGCAACGAAATTTGGCTATTCATAACCAAATAATGTTTTGGAATATGTATGAAGCAATGGGTGGAGAGGGAACTATGGTTGATTGGGTAAAAGCAAAAAAACCATTGGCAAATAAAGATTATACGCATTTAACTTTTAGAGGTGGAAAAAAACTGGCCATCTTGTTTTGTAAGGCTTTAATGAGCGAGGTTAATAACAATGACAAGAAAAAGTAAATTATATTTTACATGGTTGCTTTTGATTTTATTTACCAATATTATCAATGGACAAAGTGTGATTTCATTTATAAATGATAAAAAAAATGTGATTAGTAATAATCAGTTTTTAGATTCTTTTTACTATAAAATGAGCTTAGTGAAAGACAGCAATGCGCAAGTGCAAATTTTACATATTGGTGATTCGCATTTGCAGGCTGATTTTTTAACGGAACAAGTAAGAAAACTATTTAATTCTAACGCTGCTCGTGGTTTAATAGTTCCATATAAAGTTGCAAAAACGAATTCAAGTTATATGTATTCTTCCAAAACATTTAGTGATTGGCAAGGAAAACGTTGTACTAAATTAGATAATCCTTTGCCTATTGGAATTGGTGGAATTACCATTCAAACTACTGATGATTCTGCAAGAATTATTATAACCACAAAAGACGTAAAAGGATTTAATTTCTTCAAAATATTTCACCAAAACGATGAATCAGCATTTGATTTTTCGGTTTTTGACAATAATGGAAATGCACTTTTACAGCAAGCTTACAGCAAAAATAAAAAAGATTATGAAAGTGTTTTTTACTCCAATGAAATTATTTATTCAGTAACTATTCAAAACAAAAAAACGAATAATTTTCAATGGCAAAGTTTAATTTATGGCATGTATATAAGTAATGGAAAAAGTGGAGTTGTTTATAACAGTTTGGGTGTAAATGGCGCTGAATTTAGACATTATAACGAAGCTCAATATTTTGCAGAGCAAAGCCAAGCTTTATGTCCCGATTTAATAATAATTTCTCTTGGAACTAATGAAGCTGCAAATTCAAAATTTGAAGAGCAAACATTTTATAATCAAATAGATAAAATGGTTAATGATTTACAAAATTATAACCCAAATGCAACTGTTTTATTAACAACTCCAGCTGATAATTATAAAAGAAAAAGGAAAACAAATACTATTATAAAACGTGTTTCTGCAACTATAGTGAATTATTGTATAAATAATAATTTGCCTTATTGGGATTTATATCAAATAAGTGGTGGTTATAAATCGGCTAAATATTGGAAAAAACATCATTTGTTTGCCAAAGATTTTTTGCATTATAGCCGACAAGGTTATGAAGCACAAGGAACATTATTTTATAACGCGCTAATGAAAATAAAATAGTTAATAGTCTATAGCATAAAATAATTTAATAAATAACTTTTTCATGGTGAGCTTGTCGAACCAAAACTAATAAACTAATTAACAAATAACAAGTGTTAGACTTTTCGAAAATATTACAACAATTCGTTTATAATCCGCAAGAACCTATATTA
>CAIUQQ010000164.1 GCA_903901345.1 uncultured Bacteroidota bacterium
GGAATGGACTAATCATGTAGAACTTGGACTTTGGGCAGATTTGTTGGTTATTGCGCCAGCAACTGCAAATACAATTGCTAAAATGGCAAATGGAATTTGTGATAATTTATTAATTGCAACATATCTTTCAGCTAAATGTCCTGTAATGTTTGCACCAGCAATGGATTTAGACATGTTTATACATCCTACATCTGTTCAAAATAGCGCTAAACTTCAATCATTTGGAAATATAATGATTGATGTAAATGAAGGTGAATTAGCCAGTGGATTAAATGGAAAAGGCAGAATGGCAGAACCTGAAGAAATTTTTTCAGCTATTGAAAAGCATTTTATTTCTGAACAAGATTTATTAGGTAAAAAAGCATTAGTAACCGCTGGTCCAACATATGAAAACATAGATCCAGTACGTTTTATTGGAAATTATTCGAGTGGGAAAATGGGATTTGCAATAGCAGAAGAATTAGCAAAAAGAGGCGCATTGGTTACACTTATAGCTGGGCCTGTTGAAATAATTCATAATCATAAAAATATTACACGAATAAATGTTCATTCAGCTGAACAAATGTTTAAATCTGTAAATGAGAGTTTTAGTGTTGTAAATATTGCAATTATGTGCGCTGCAGTAGCTGACTATTCGCCAACTAAAATAGTGAACGAGAAAATAAAAAAACATAATGACGATGGCTTAATCATTGAATTAAAAAAAACTAAAGACATTTTAAAACATATTGGTTCAATAAAAACTAACAAACAAATAGTTGTAGGATTTGCACTTGAAACCAATAATGAAGAAGAAAATGCTTTGATAAAATTAAAAGAAAAAAATGCTGATTTTATCGTGTTGAATTCTTTACAAACACCAGGTGCTGGCTTTAAACACAACACTAATCAAATTACTATTTTAAAAAATAGTGGTGAGAAAATATCCTTTAATTTAAAATCGAAAAACGATGTTGCTATTGATATCGTGAATGAAATAGTTAAAATAACAAATACCATTGATGCGTAAAATATTTTTTGTTTTAGGACTATTAACCAGTATTTTGGTTAACGCTCAGCCTGATTTTAACATACAAGTTAGGGTAACTGACAATCAAATTGAAATTACTGATAGATCTATTTTTAGAAGATTAGAAAATGACATCAAAACATTTATTTCTATTCAGAAATGGAGTCTTGATAAAGTTTTGCCTTCTGAACTTTTTGATTTAACAGTTGAAATAATTCCTTCAGCATATAATCAAACTACTGGTGAAATTACTGCAGTAGCAATGATTCAATGTAGAAGACCCATTTTCGGAACAAATTACAATACAATTTTACTAAACTTTAGGGACGAAAATTTTAATTTTACTTACCTCGATCAACAGCGTTTTGATTATACAGACGGACAGTATGGAACAGAAATTACTGGACTTTTAGCATTTTATTGTAACTATGCTTTGGGTTTAGATTACGATAGTTTTGGACAAGAAAGTGGAACTCCATATTTTAATAAAGCAGCTCAAATATTATCGTTGGCTCAAGGGAAAAGTGGTGGTGCAGGATGGACAGCTTTTGGCAGAAATTTAAGAACTAGGTATAATTTAATTGACAATATTTTAAACGAACGTTTTAAACCCATAAGGCTAGCTTATTATATATACCACAGAAAAGGAATGGATGTTTTTCAGAAGAAACCTTTAGAAGCTCGTAAGCAAATTTTCAAAGCCATAGAAGAAGTGAAGAAAGTATATTCTATTGCTCCTAACACGGTAATGTTGTTAATGTTTTTTGATTCAAAACGTGATGAAATTATCAATATTTATAAAGGTGCTACTGCAATTGAAAAGCCTAAAATAGTGGAATTATTATCTGAAATAGATATAACCAATGCTACCAAATACGAAGCTATTTTACAAGAAAAATAGCCTTGTAATTTGTTTATTTAGAAAAAAATTTCTTGCTTTTTGTTTAACTACTTTTTGTAATAATCATTTACTTCTTATAGCATCAACTGGGTTTAATCTAGAAGCACTTAATGCTGGTAAAAACCCTGAAACTATACCAATACAAATACTAGTAAATACACCTATAAAAATGTTTTTTATACTTAAATAAAACACAAAATCAAATATACTTCCAAGTACTAAAACAATACTCCAAACTAAAAGCAAACCTAATACGCAGCCTAACAAACAAAGAATAATTGCTTCGATTAGAAACTCAATTAATATAAAATAATTTTTAGCACCTAAACTCTTTTGAATACCAATTTCATTGGTTCTTTCCTTAACACTCACAAACATAATATTTGCTATTCCAAAACCACCAACAAGCATGGCAAATAATCCAATTATCCAACCGGCCATGTTTACAATTGAAAAAGTTTGATCGAGTTGTTGGGTAATTAATGTTGTTTTATTCAATGCAAAATTTTCCTCTTGTCCAGGTTTTAATTTTCGTTTGCTTCGCATAATTCCATTTAACTCCTGCTCCAAAGCTGCCACTCCCCCATTGCTGGCTTTTACATGAATTCTACTATTGGCATCATCGCTATTAATTCTAACAAATTTAGCAGCTGCATTTACCGGAATAATGGTTAAATTATCTTGACTATTTCCAATTAAACTTTCACCTTCTTTGGCAAATACGCCAATAACATTGAATTTTATTCCAGAAACTTTAATGCTTTTATTGATTGGACTTACACTTGGAAACAATGTTTGGGATAAATTATAGCCAATGATACAAACCAATGTTCCATTTACAGATTCATTTTCGGTAAAATACCTACCTTCTATTAAATTAAAATTTCTTACTTGATCATAATCGTGCGTTACTCCTTGAATATCTATGCCACTTGCACTGTTGGAGCCACTTTTCAATGTTTTTCCACTAATAGAAATAGTTAACATTTGACCTTGCGATAAAGCAGATTTTTGTTCAATATTTTTCATCTCATCAATCGAAGCATTTGGCCTATTCATGTATTTCCACCACTTATAACCTGGTCCAAAAGTCCATGGCCATTTTTCAACAAAAACCACATTGTTTCCCAAGCTTTCTACACTTTGGTGTAAGCTTGTTTCAAAACTTTCAACCACAGCTAAAACCGCAATAATGCAAAATATTCCAATGGTAATTCCCAAAGTTGAAAGTAAAGTACGTACTTTATTCAAATACATGGTATAAAATGCCGATCGAGCACTTTCTTTTATTTGTGTATATATAATTTGAAAACTTTTCATTTTAAATTGATTTCAAAAATGAACTATATAAATTCAATTACAAAGTTATTTTGATAAAAGGTTTGGCAAGAGTTCGGAACGCGATATGAGATATTAGAATTGAGATATTAGAAGTGAGAAATGAGAATTGAGAAGTGAGAAGTATTGTCATTCTGAGCTTGCCGAAGTAGGCAATGGGCAATGGGCAAAACGAATTTTATAGAAACAATAAGCTAATCAACTTATTAACAATTAAACAAATCAACCAATCACCTACTCCACCTTCAGAACTAAAAACTCTACCCTCCTATTGGCGGCTTTCCCTTCTTCAGTTTCATTGGTGGTTATGGGCACACCTTCGCCATATCCTTGCCATGTTAAACGATTTGGATTGATGCCTTTTTGAGTTAAATACTTCACACAAGCCTTTGCTCTATTTTTAGATAATATAATGTTATAGGCATCCGAATTTTGGTTGTCGGTATGTCCCATAATTTTAACACACATTTTTGGATATTCGTGCAATACTTGCAATAAATTATTCAATTCTACATAAGATTGCGGTAGCAAAATATATTTGTCTAAATCAAAATTGATATTGCGTAAGGCATATGTTTTTCCAACTTCAAACTTGGGTTTATAATTATACATGGTATCTCTACAATCGCAAGAATTATCGTTTCGCACTTCGGCCAAACACAAATCATCGTAATATAAACGAACATGAAAATAATAGGGATCTAGGTATAATTTATTCACTGAATCTAATTCGTTATTGGTTTTTATTTGAACATCAGAAAACGCAGCTTGCATTTCTTTCCTGTTGTTATCAATAAAATTAAACATTAATTGTTTCTGTTTTTTTATGTCTTTTTTTCTTGTTGCCTGTTCAGGCAATTCAATTTTTAGTTTGCTAAAACTGTCTCTAATTTCATTGTATTTTTCTTCTCTTTCCTTGATCAATCTTTCTTTTATACTAATCAAACTATCGTATAAACTGTATGTAAAATCATCATGAAATCTTCCTAAATAAAAGTAATCGCCACTTGTATTTGCAGTAAAAGTTAATGAATGATATTGCCAAAACGGACGGGGTCTTTCAGTGTTTGAATCTATTTGAAAGGTAGCTAACGGAACCGCTTTTATTCTAATTCTTACGGGAGTTACTTTTTCGTAGTAAGGTAAAACAGCACATTCAAAATATCCTAGCTTTTCTATTTTATTCCACCTTTCATCTTTCACATAAGTTTTTATTTTTAAATGATAAGTTTTTCCCTCAACAATTGGCTTTTTTAGTTTTACACACAAATACTCGCTTGGCAGTGGCATAATGGTACAAAGTCCATGAATATAGTTCGAAATTTCATTGCCATTGGTATCTACCAACATGTGTTCGTAATGATAAAAATCGCCTTTGGGCTGTGTCCAAAAACTGGGCCTTCCATCTTTTAACCTTTCCTCAAATCCAGGATTTGGAATTAAGTTCTGAGCATTTATTGCAAAGCAAAACAATAGGAATAAATATGTGAAAAATAGTTTCAGTGTTTGATTTGGAGCAATTATACTTTGTTAATTTTATTTATAAAAATTATTTTCATTGTCATAATATTGTATATCAAATTCATTTTTTTTGAAATTATAGCAGCACTGTTTTTATTATACAAAGCACTATTCCTATTTTAAATAGCACTATTCATACTTATACAAAGCACTATTCCTATTTCAAAACATCAATATTTTGTATTTTTTATTTTAAGTTTTTTTACACAAACAATTTACTTGAAATTCTAAATAAAATAAAAGAATACAAATATATTTAAAAATGCTACTAAAATGTTAAATGTTAAATATCAAAACATTGGAATATTAAAAAAAAAAAAAACTATTTTATTTGAAATAAAAAACAGTAAATTCGTTA
>CAIUQQ010000165.1 GCA_903901345.1 uncultured Bacteroidota bacterium
AAAATTTGAAAAATATACCATTGAAAATGATTTACTATTTATTAAAATACCTAGAAATAGGTATTTTTCATTCCTTATATAATTCTATTATTGTAAACATGTATCGCTTACTTTTCATATTAGTATTTTCCTCTTTAAATTCATTTGGCCAAAATGTGTTATTAATAAAGAATGATTTTAAAGAAATGGAATTAGGTAAGTATTGTACTTATTTAATAAGTTCAAAAAATAAATATACTATTCAAGATTTATTAAAGGATAGTACGGTTGGTTTTATGAATAACAAAAACAATTTAATGTTATTTGAAGATGGTAATTATACTGAAGATATTTGGATAAAAATATATTTGGTAAATGAATGCAAAGAGCAAAAACAATTGGTATTAGAACTTAATAATCCACTCATTGACTATATAATATATTACAATACAGAGCATAATAAAATAATTGACAGCAATTATTGTGGCGATGTTTTGCCATTTACTAATAGAAACATATTATTTAGAAATCCACTCTATTTGATAAAAATATTCCCTGCTGATACTCAAAAAATATTTATAAAATTAAATGCTGGAGGAAGAAAAGTACATATCCCATTAAGTATAAAATCAGTAAAAACTTTTATTGATTCATCTACTAAAAAAAACATGTTTTTGGGAGGTTATTATGGAACATTAATTGTAATCACTTTGCTTTCCTTTTACTTAGCCTATATTTTATATGAAAAAGTGTTCTTACTTTTTGCTATTTATATGTTATTTTTATCAATAACTCAAATGTGTTTGAGTGGTGTAGCATTTCAATATTTTTGGCCTAATTCTCCAAAATGGAATGCTAGTTCTGTTACCTTTTTTATGGCTATTTCACTTATTGCTGCATTGGCTTTTGCCGAGTCATTTATTTCAAAAAAATACATTTCAAAAAAAATAAAATTATTAATGTATTTAGCCATGTTAATTCCTTTAGGCATTGCTATAGCTTCGCTACTAGGTCCAAATTCTTTGCATTATGCCATTTGGGTTTTATATCGCTTTATTCCTATTATATATTCTTTTTTATTATTAATTGGAATCGTGTATTTAATAAATAAATTGAAATCAGCAAGGATATTTGTGCCTGCATTAATATTAGGAATAATTAGCATTGGCGGCATGTCGTTTTATAGTGTTAGTGGTTTTTCGGACAATATTTTTACTAATAATTTTGTTGTTTTTGCTGTTATGTTAAAGTGCATTCTCCTTAGTATAGCATTACTTGATAGGCTTAAAATTTTTAAAGAGGAAAAAGAAAAAATGCAAGTGTTACAAATTCAACAATTGAAAGAATTGAATCAGTTCAAAGAAAAAATAAATTTAGAATTATTAAATACTGTAGAATTAAAAAGTTTGGAATTAAATGCCAAACAAAATGAAGTAAAACGTGCCTTGTTTTTTGGTGAAGAAAAGGAACGAAAAAGAATAGCTCAGGATTTACACGATGGCATGGGAAGTCTACTGTCAACACTCAGATTGAATGCTGAATCAATAGATTTAAGTAACAAAAATTTAGGAGTAAAAGAAGCAGTTGCCTATCAAAACGTGTTGGAAATGATAGACAAAGCTTGCACAGAATTACGTAATATTTCACACAACATGATTCCATCAAGCATGGAACATTTTGGACTTAAAATTACCATAGAAAGTTTAATAGAAAAAATTAATCTAAATGGAGGCACAAATTTTATATTCCAAATTTTTAATAATGAAGAAAAAATAGATTCTCAAATTGAAATAAATATTTATCGCATCATTTTAGAATTGGTAAATAACATTATTAAGCATGCCAAAGCAAAAGAAGCATCCATACAAATTATATTTGAGAACAACTTATTAATTTTAATGGCAGAAGATGACGGAATTGGTTTTAATTATCACAATCAAAAGGTTTCTGGAATTGGATTATTAAATATAAAATCAAGAACTGAAGCAATGAATGGCATCATAAACATTGACTCCAAAGAAGGTAAAGGCACAACAATCATCATAGAAATACCCATTTATCATAATGAACAATTTAACTAAAATATTAATTGCAGACGATCATCAGTTATTTTTGGATGGATTAAAACTAATTTTTTCAAACGTTCCTTATATTGAAATTATAGCAGAAGCACAAACTGGAACGCAAGTAATGAATGCATTTGAATTGCACCAAATAGATATAGCAATACTTGATGTAAATATGCCGAAGCCAAATGGGTTTGAAACATGTAAATTAATTCAACAAAAATATCCGAAATCCAAAGTTATAATACTCACCATGTATAATGAAAATGCATTTATTCGCGAGTTTTTTAAATCTGGGGCATCTGCGTACATTCTAAAAAATGCTGGAAAAGCTGAATTGTTAAATGCCATTGATAAATTAAATAAAGGAGAAAAATATATTAGTAAAGAACTTGAAAAAGATTTTGAAAATGTACCAAAAGATAATTTCGCAAAAACGTTTTCGTTAACACCAAGGGAAATTGAAATAATATGTATGCTTGGCAAAGGGATTAATAGTTCTGAAATATCTGAAAAATTATTTTTAAGTGCATACACTGTTATCACACACCGAAAAAATATTTTAAAAAAATTATCTCTTAAAAATACCGCAGAACTGATGACTTTTGCTTATGAAAATGGTTTATTATAAATAACATTTTGGTGTTAATTCAATAATTTCCAAATCCCATTTTTTGTTTAAATCGTAATGAATAAAACCTTTGCTAACGGTAAGCGGACTTTCAATATTGTTTTTATAAAGGCTCCCAGTTCCTAAACCTTGCGGAATTTGGGTATTTAAACTGCTACAAAATTGCGCAATGGCATTTAAACCAATATTACTTTCAAGGGCCGAAGTTAGCCACCAATTAATTCCTAATTCGTTGGCTTTATTTATCCAAAAATTACTTTTTTCAAAACCACCCAATAAAGTAGGTTTTAAAATAATAAATGGCGGTTTTATAAATTGCAATAGTGGCTTTATATTCTTTTCCTTTACGCCTATTAATTCTTCGTCAAGGGCAACAGGTATTGGCGATTTGGCACAAATTTCTTGCATAAAATCAAGCTGTTTTGCTTTAATTGGTTGCTCAATGCTGTGCACTTCAAAACGCTTTAATTCATTTAATTTTTCTAATGCATCATCATTGGCAAAAGCCCCATTTGCATCAGTTCTAATTTCTAATTTAAAAGCATTGTATCTGCTTCTAATTTTTTCTAATAACCTACATTCTTCATCAAAATCTAAAGCTCCAATTTTAAACTTAATGCAATTGAATCCATCTTCTATTTTTTGAGCAGCTTCTGCAAGCATTTCATCGGCTTTATTCATCCAAACCAAACCGTTTATAGCAATTGGTTGATTGATGATAAAATTGTTTTCAAAAATTTTTCTTTCTCCCCCAAAATTCAAATCTGCCAAAGCTGTTTCTAATGCAAAAACTATAGAAGGCCAGTTCTCTAAATCAATATCTTCTTGTTTAAAACCATTGTTTAATTGGTTTAAAACAAATTGCAAATAATCCTCAAAATTATCAACCGCATCAATGCTTAATCCTTTTAAAGGCGCGGCTTCACCAATCCCGATTTTTTGTGTACTAGCATCCGTTTTAACAATATAATAAACAGTATGTGTTTGCAAACTTCCACGGCTAGTTGTGGCCGGCTTATTAAATTCAAGGATGTGTTTTTTGTAGGTGAACATATTTAATATTTTTTACTTCCCACCACAATTTGTTAAGCAATAATCGGCAGTATTTTTATCTTCAACAGAAAGTCCTTCAAAGTCTTTTACTTTTAAAAGAATTGGCGTTGAAAGATTACATTTTCCTTGTTTGAAATATGCCACTCCTAAATTCCATTCTATGTTAGGATTATTGGGATTCATTTCGTTTGAAACTTCTAAATGATAAACTAATTTTGGTAAATATTTCATGGCTTTATTATTTTCAACCAATCCTTTGTAACATTCTCCAGCATATAAATGTGCGTTTAAATTGTTGTGATCTATTTCACAACATTTCTCAAATTGCTTGGCTGCCGACACAAAATTTCCTTGATTTAATTCAATAGAACCTAAAGAAAAATAGGCTTCAAAATAATTAGTATTTTGTTTAATAGCCAAGTTCAAACAAGTAATAGCGCTGTCGTTATAAAATTTTTGATTGCTGGTATCAGCAATGGCCATATTGAAAAAATATTGCCCTTTAATATAATTTACAGACGCATCATTTGAAGAATTTAAAATCAAATTATTGGCTTGAATATAATTACCAATACTTAAATAAAACAATGCTGCTTCAGTGTTAAAGTTGGTTTCACTCACATCCATTGGATTGTAAAACGGATTGAAAACATAATTAACAATTGAACTAAACACACTTGGTTTAAAATTACTTAAAGCACTAATTTTTAAAGGAATTCCATTCAATTTTTTTTGTTTTACAAAAACAGAAACCAAAGGATCAAAATAACTTAAAGTATAATTACTATCGTTATATAAACCAATTTGCAATCTTTTAAATTGGGAATTTAAAACTACTGCTGCTTTAAAATTATATTTTTCGTCCAATATTTTATAGCTTTCAAAATTAGCGTAGGCTTCAGCATTTTTTTGAAAAAAAGTATCTGGAAAAACATCCAAATCCCTTAAATCGACAAAGGTTTTAAAATTTGGACTCAATTGGTAAAGCAAATAAGAAGAAGCTAAATAATCAGTAAAAATAATATTTGAATCAAGGTTATTTGCTTTTAAAAATTGCGCAGCACCAGCAGGGTTTTGCATAGCCGAAAACTGCAAACCATAAGTATGCGAAACCTTATTTATTTTATAATATTGATTGGTAACTATAGAAATATAGAAAACAATTCCAACCATTGCGGTAAGCAAAGAAATAGACAAATTCTGTGTTTTAAATTTTGTTTTGGTGCCTATAAAAACAATGAATTTGAACAATGAATTAACTACAAAAGGAAGCAAAACAATATTTAAAAATATTAAATTTCTATATGCTGAACTTGCCAAAATAGTAAATGCTATGATGAGTAAAATATTTGCTATTTCAAATTGATTAACAAGGTGTTTTAGTTTGTTTTCTTTGCTTTTTTCAAAAGCAATAGTCAGCATTCCAATAAAAGTAATTACTAAAAAACCTAAAGTAAAATAAGTGCTAATTTGCCAATATTCGTGTGTGGTATAATTTGATAATTCGGTGGTGTATTTATTGGTACTTAATTGACTAAAAATTTCAAGTGGACGCGTTAACATTTCTAATCCATAAGGATTAATAGAAATTACTACTATACTTAGCATAAAAGCCAATGAAAGATGCAAAGGTTTTTTCTTTTTATTATTTATAAAATAATTCACCCAAGCTGCAAAAACAAAAATGCCAATAATTACAATTCCTGTTCCAAAAGCCTCGTGCATATTGGTCCAAATCAATTGAAGAATAGGGAGTAAATAAATAAGTTTATTTTGATTTTGGAATCGCGTTAATAAGTAAATAAATATTATTGTAAATAAGTGCGAAAACATTTCTGGCCTACCAATAATACGATTGCTGGAAGCAGCCAAAAATACAAAACTACACAATAAAATTAAGCTGTTAGCCCAGGTTTTATCTAGGAAAGGCTTGTTTTTAAAATTTACTAATTTTAAAATAAAATATAACAAAGCAACTGTAACCAATGCTTGAATAACATAAATAAATTCGAAGCCAAATGCTTTTGTACAAAGTGAAATAAATACTTCAAATCCCCATTTAATATTTATCCATTTGGTGCCAAAATATGTAAAAGAAAACACATCGGAAGTGGGAATGCTTTTATTAGCTAAAATCCAATCTCCAGTGGCTAACTGCCACCATAAATCAGGTTCTTTAATGGCTTTTAAACTGAGTACAATTCCTACCAAAAACAAAAGAATTTTAGCCAATAAAACCAATGGTTTTATCCATGTACTTTCATTTGTATTTTCAATGGTAGTTGATATAACTAAATTGGATTTTGTTTTCAATGATTTTATAAATTTATAGCGTAAAAAATTTATCGAATTACCACATCAGTAATTAACTGCTGATTTGCTTCAGAATTTACCAAAGCCATAATTTTTCCACGTTGGTATAGTAATTCATTTCTTAAAGCATTTGATTCTATTTTTAGGTATAAAACAGTTCCTCTAAACTTCATTTCGGTGGTGTTTTTAGCTATCATAGCACCAACTAATTTTTCCCAATTATTTATAATGTTTAGCTCCGCCAATTTATTATCTAAATGTTGGTGCTGTAAAAAATCGGAAATAGCATTTTTTATGGTGTGTTCATGTGATTTTTTAGGCGTCATAATTTGGCTTATTTGGCAACAATTATAATACATAATTTGATTTTATAAATAGGTAAATTTGGAAATATTGACTAATTTTTTAGCTAAATTCTTCATTATAATTTGATTTGTGTAAAACATTTACAGAGAAAATAAGGCAAAATATTGCAAATTTGCAGCTTATTATTACACATATTGAGCTTATTAATCAGGTTATATAAACCACTTTTTATATTTATTTTTTGCTTTGCAATGTTTTTTAGTTCAATGGCTCAAACCATTAATTGGAAAAAACAAAACGATTGGGTAGACAGTGTTTATGCTACTTTAAACACTGATCAAAAAATTGCGCAGTTGATGATTATAGCTGCTTTCAGCAATAAAGATAAAGTGCATGTTCAAGATATAGAATGTCATGTTAGAGAACTTGGTGTTGGTGGATTAATTTTTTTTAAAGGAACTCCTTATAAGCAAGCTGTATTAACTAACCAATACCAAAAACTATCAAAAATTCCTTTATTAATAAGCATTGATGGAGAATGGGGATTAAATATGCGTTTGGATAGTACGCCTGTTTTTCCCCGACAAATGGTTTTTGGAGGAGCAAACAGAACAGATTTGACCAAGCAGTTTGGTGTTATTGTAGGCAAACATTGTAAACGAATGGGCATAAATTTTAATTTTGCACCTGATGTAGATGTAAATAATAACATGAATAATCCGGTTATAAACGACCGTAGTTATGGCGAAAATAAATACATAGTAGCTAAAAATGGTATTGCATACATGCAAGGTATGCAAAGTGCAAATATCATTGCATCAGCAAAACATTTTCCGGGTCATGGAGATACAGAAACTGATTCGCATTTTGGATTGCCAGTTATAAAAGGAAACAAGAAACGATTAGATAGTTTGGAATTATATCCATTTCAGGAATTAATTGACAATGGTTTAACAGCAATAATGTCGGCACATTTATCAGTGCCTGCATTAGATAGTACCGAAAATTTAGCATCTTCTATATCGCCAAAAATAGTAACGGAATTACTTCGCAATCAAATGGGTTTTGATGGTTTAATTACAACTGATGCATTAAATATGAAAGGTGTAAGTAATTATTATGAACCCGGTGAACTTGCAGCAAAAGCATTGGCCGCAGGTAATAACATTCTATTAATGGTAGAAGATGTTCCAATGAGCATTGCTGTTATAAAAGATTATTTGAACCGTGGATTAATTCCTCAAAATCAATTAGAAGAAAGTTGCAAAAAAGTATTGATAGCAAAATATTGGTGCGGTTTGAATAAATACAATCCAATTGTTCTAGAAAATTTAACCAAAGATTTGAATTGTATTGAAAATGATTTACTGATAAAACAATTAGTGAAAAACGGGGTGGTTGTAGCCAAAAACGTTGATAAAATTATTCCAATTCCTAACCCTGAACAATACAAAATAGCATGTATAAACGTAGGTTCAGCGCAGCTTAGCGAATTTCAATTACAGTTAAATAATTACATAAAAGCCGATTATTATTCCATTGATAAAAACGATTCAAGAGAAAGTTTTGATAGCTTACTTTCAAAAAGTGATTACTATAATTTAGTCATTATTTCTATTCACAACACAAGCCGATATGTAAGCAAAAATTTGGGTCTTACACAAGCACAAATTGACTTTATAACTGCAATTGGTTTAAAGCATAAATGCATTTTAGTGAATAATGGGAATCCATATATTTTGCAGTATTTCAACATGTTTAAAAACATAGTAGTAGCTTATGAAGATTTGCCATTATACAATCAAATAGCTGCCCAAATAGTGGGTGGAGGAATAAATGCAAAAGGGAAAATGCCTGTTTCGGTTACCAGTTATTTCCCATTAGGAAGTGGAGTAGAAACTGTTGCATTAAATAAATTTGAATATATATACCCTGAAGAAATAAAAATTAATAGCCTTAAACTGAATAAAATTGATAGCATAGTAAATAATGCAATTGCTATGAAAGCCATGCCAGGATGCCAAGTTTTTGTGGCCAAACAAGGAAAAGTTATTTATAACAAATCATTTGGTTATCATACTTTTGACAGCATTCAACCTGTTAAAAGTAACCATGTTTACGATGTAGCTTCATTGACAAAAATTCTGAGTACAACACTTGCCATAATGAAACTTTATGAAGAGAAAAAACTCAAATTAGACGATAAAATTGGATTTTATTTACCTTTTCTAAAAGGCAGTAATAAAGAGAAAATAAAAATATTTGAAATACTAACTCACCAAGCCGGTTTAGTTCCTTTTATTCCGTTTTACAAAGCTAGTTTACTGCCAGATGGCAGTTTGAATCCTACAATTTACAGTGATTCTTTAAACGATAATTTTTCAATAAAAGTTGCAGATAATATTTATATCAACAAAAACTATGAAAAGGTAATTTGGACCACAATTGCCGAAAGCGATTTAAAGAAAACTGGAGAATATGTATACAGTGATTTAGGATTTATGATGCTGCGCAAAATAGTAGAAATTATTACTAACCAAGATTTTGAAAGCTATTTGCAAAACAGTTTTTACAAACCATTGAATTTATCGAGTATGGCATTTAATCCACTAAAAACCATCAATAGCGATTGGATAGTTCCTACTGAAATTGATTCTGTTTTTAGAAAACAAATAATAAAAGGATATGTTCACGATCCTGGTGCAGCCATGCTTGGTGGAGTTAGCGGACACGCTGGTTTATTTGCCAATGCAAATGACGTAGCCATTATTATGCAAATGCTTTTAAACAAGGGATTTTATGGAAATAACCATGTTTTAAAAGCAAATACTATTGAAACATTTACCAATAAATACAGTAAAAATAGTCGCAGAGGTTTAGGATTTGATAAGCCTGAAACTGATCCATTAAAAGACAGTCCTACAAGCAAATTGTGTAGTGTAAAAACATTCGGCCATCAAGGATTTACTGGTACATGTACGTGGGTTGATCCCGAAAACGAATTGGTTTATGTGTTTTTAAGCAATAGAATTTACCCAACTGCCGAAAATAAAAAGTTTGGAGAACTGAGTGTAAGAACCAAAGTTCAGGATGCTATTTATGAAGCGTTAAAATGAAGATAAAAATGCTTTTTTTATGAATAGAAAGTCTTTTATAAAACTTCTTACTCTCACCCCTTTTATAGGAAAAACCATGAATATAAACGTATTTGAAAATGCCTTTGGCAATAAAATCACTTCCGAAAAAATGCCATTATTATTTGTAGGACATGGAAATCCTATGTATGCTATTTCAGAAAACAAATACAGAACTGTTTGGCAAGAAATTGGAAATAAACTTCCACCGCCAAAAGCTATTCTTTGTATTTCGGCACATTGGTTAACAAAAGGAACGGCTGTTACAATGGTTCCAAAACCTAAAACTATTCACGATTTTGGAGGTTTCCCAAAAGAACTTTTCGATGTTCAATACCCAGCTCCTGGAGCTGTAGATTATGCAAAAATGGCTATTCAAGCGGTGCAATCAATTCCTGTTCATGAAGATTTTGAATGGGGGTTAGATCATGGTGCATGGTCGGTATTAATGAATATGTATCCAAAAGCAAATGTGCCAATTTTTCAAATGAGCATTGATTATGCACAATCACCATTGTATCATTTTAACTTGGCAAAAGAATTAGCATCATTGCGAAGCAAAGGCGTTCTTATAGTTTGCAGTGGCAATGTGGTTCATAATTTGGGTCAAATAAAATGGAATAAAGATGATAAGCCATTTGATTGGGCAATAGATTTTGACAATTTGGTAAAGAAAAGCATTGAAGAAAACAACCCAATTCCTTTAATTGAATACCAAAAACTTGGTGCTTTAGCAACATTGGCTCACCCTACAAACGACCATTATTTACCATTAATGTATAGCCTTGGTTTACGTGATAAAACAGATTCTTTTCAGTTCTTTAACGATTCATTAGACATGGGTTCTTTAAGTATGAGAAGTGTAATTTTTAGTTAAAAACACAAATAAAAAAGGCTCAACAATCAAAAATTATTGAGCCTTTTTTTAATAAGAATATGTTTAATTTACTATAGAAGTTAGAGGATTTCTTATTCCACTCATTTCAAGTAAATCTACTTTAATACTTCCAACAAAAATGTCACTTTCAACACGAACAGGTATTTTATTGTCATCGTCAGTGACCCAAAGAGTAAGGGCTTCATTGTCTTTAAAAACTCTACCTTCAATTAACTGAGGTTTTACTTTTATAGTTTTAAAAGTTCCTAATTCTGATTTTATATTTTCACGTTTTTCAAATTTAAAACGCAATTCATAAGTTTTTCCGTCTAAATAAAATGGTACGGGAAAAATATCACCTGGTTTAGCATTTGTCATATCTAAACTTCTAGCATAATAAATAGCGCTAATAATGTCTTGAGTATTGGTAACAATATCGGTTTTTCCTCTTCTCCCAGAAGCGGTTTTACCTGCATGGTCAAAAATAATAAAATCGGAGTCAGTATACTTTCCTTCTTTAATTTTTTTAGTGGCTTTTAAAGGCACTAAAGCTTCTTGGTCTATATAACTTTCAAACTCATCTTTTACCTTAAACATCATGTCAACTAATCCAGCAGATTTACCATTTACTTTAACATAGTAAGTGTTTCTGTTATTAACTAATTGCGGATTAGCATCAATACTAAAATAAGCTTTTCCACCATCTAAAGGACCGTAATGCACTCTATATGTTAGTTTTTCGCCATAGGTAAAAGCATTATTTATTTTTTTTGCTTTAGCTAATACATCATCTAACTCAGTGTGAAATGCGGTTTTTTGTGGCATAAATGAACACAAAATCAAAAACGAAATGAAACCTATATTTTTCATAATTATATTTTTATAAAACCATGCTAACAAAATATGAGCCAAAGAATTTATTTAGATATGTCATCTTATATACTTTTCAGTAAAAAATGTGTTAATCCTTAATAATCTTACTTATAAATTGTTCTTGATCGTTAAATAGTTTTATTAAATAAATTCCACTTTTAAAATTACTTAAGTCTAATAATTGAATATTGCTATCTTTTTTACCCGTAATAATTTCTTTTCCACTATAATCATAAATAGAGTAATTTAACTCCAATTGAGATTCAATATTAAATAATCCTTTAGTTGGATTTGGATAGATTCTAATTTTTTCATTGGTAATGTTTTCAGTCTTAGATGTATATTTCAAATCTAAATCATCACTAAAGTTACTACAACCATTAGTTGAATCAACTCTTAATTTATAAAAACCAAATTTAGAAGCTGCATAGTATTTATTAGTGGCTCCTGGTATTTCAATATTGCTGTAATACCAATGATTAGAAATCAAAGAAGATGAAATAAGTATTTTTCCATCAAATAATGAAATACTAGGTTTTTCAGGACTTTGCAATACATTAACACCTTTTATAATTGAATCTTGACATCCATTTGTTGTAGAAACAACTAACTTAATATTATAGTTTCCAGATTTATTATAGGTTTTATTATTTGGAATTGTTGCAGTTGAATATGTATTGTCACCAAAATCCCATTTAACATCATTTATCCAGCCAACACTTGCATCTTGAGAAGCATTGTTAATTTCAAAACTGTTATCATTTAAACATTGATTTAAATTATTAACAACAAAATCTGCTTTAGGTTTCACACTATTAATATTAAATATATTATTTACGCTTTCAATACAACCTCCAGGGCCACTTGCAACCAGATTTACATTTATTGACCCAGTATAATTATAGGTATGTACTGGATTAGGAATATTTGAATAGTACCCATCACCAAAATCCCAAGCAAAAGTATAACCAACATTATTAGTATCATTTACAAATTTTATTTCCATTGAATCACAATAAATGTTTTGAACAACGCTAGTAAAAGTAACTGTAGAATCTTTAAAATAAACATTTACATCATCATATGCTGCATAACACGGACCAATTGGGTCATTTGTTGTTAATGAAATAATAATTGATTTAGCTGCTAAATCGGCAGCACTTGGAATATATTTCGTAGACAAAGAAGATGAATCAATGAACGAACCTGAACCATTTAAAGTAACCCAAAGAGAATTTGTTGGAAAACCAGCTTTTGTTCCAATAATATCAACCGATGTAGCATATGAACAAGTATAAATATCCTTACCAGCATTCACAGTTGGTGGAACATTTACAGTTACTTCCATAGAATCGCTTGCAATACTACATAATCCAGAAGGATCGTTACTTGTATAAGTTATAAAAAATGAACCACTTAAAATTTGAGAATCTGTTGGAATATAATTTACAATTGAATCATAAGATAAAAATAAAGGGTTCGTTGATGATGTCCATGTTCCAAAAGTAGTGGAACCTCCAAATAATCCAACTAAATTTACTGAGCTGTTTCCACAAATAACTTGGTCTGGACCTGCATCAATTGTTGGCAATTGATTGATTGTTATTACAACTGTATCTCTAACAGCAAAACATTGACCATCTTTAAAAATTAAGCTTACAAATCCAGCCGCTTTATCAGTAGGTGACAATATATAATTTGTAAGTAATGAAGTATCACTTGTAAATGTTCCTGTTCCTAATGTATTCCATGATACATTTGTTGGAGATCCACTTATAGTTCCAAATAATGAAACAGTATCGTTACTAGCACAAATTATTTGATCCGTTCCTGCGTTTACAACAGCAGCAGGATTTATAGTAACTACTATCACATCACTAACATTTACACATGTGTTACTTGGGTCAAAATTTGAGATGGTTAGAATTACTGAACCTGAAATATTATCAGCTGGACTTGGAATATAAGTTGGTGATAAAGTGTTACCATTAATAAATGTTCCAGTACCTGAAGATGTCCATGTTAAAGTACCACTTGTAGCTGTTGAAGTTGCATTTAATTCAATATTATAATTTGTGCAAATTATTTGGTCAATTCCTGCAAAAATAGATGCAACTGGCTGAAATGTAATTGTCATCGTGTCTACCGCTTTATTACATGGGCCTGCTGGATCATCTGTGGTATATAAAATTTTTACAAAACCAATTAATTTATCAAATGCACTAGGTAAATAATCGGCAGTTTTTCCTACTTTATTTTTAAAAGTACCAATTCCTAGAGTACTCCAAGTAGCACTGTTTGCCCCATTACCATAATCTCCAATTAAATTCACTTTGGATATATTGATACAAACTGTTTGGTCAACACCAGCATCTGAAAATGCAGGTGCTATTAAAGCAACTATTAATGAATCTTTTGCTGCATCACAAGAGCCAATTGGATCATTGGTTGTATAAGTTAAAACCACAAATCCATTGGTTATTTCTGTTGGTGTTGGAAAATAATCTGTTATTGCAGTAAAAGATATAAATGGACTATTTGTTGATGATGTCCAACTTCCTGAGGTTGCTGATCCGCCTACTGTTCCAATTATATTTACTGAACTATTGCTACAAATAACTTGATCAGGACCTGCATCTACTGTTGCAAATGGATTAATTGTTAAAATCAATGTATCACTAACTGAACTACAAGGTCCAACAGGATCACTTGATGTTAAGATCAATTTTACTAATCCTAATGTTTTGTCATTTGGTGAAAATGTATAATCTGTAATTAATGATGATGCATTTGTAAATGTACCTGTGCCTAAAGTACTCCATGAGCCTGTTGTTACTGATCCACCTACATTTCCTATTAAAGATACGAAATCATTACTTGTACAAACTGCTTGATCTAATCCGGCATCAACAATTGGTAATTTGTTTATAGTTAATAACATCGCATCATTTACATTTTGACAGGTATTAATTGGATCAAAATTTGTAATGGTTAACGTAACTGAACCAGAAATATTATCAGCTAAACTTGGAATATAAGTTGGTGTTAATGTGTTATCATTTATAAATGTTCCTGAGCCTGAAGTTGACCATGTTATACTGCCACTTGTAGCTGTAGTTGTTGCATTTAATACAATATTGTTATTTTCACAAATAATTTTATTTGAACCTGAATAAATAGTTGCAGTCGGATTAATTGTAATTGTCATAGTATCTAACGCTGCTTCACATGGGCCAGCCGGATGATCGGTAGTATATACTATTTTCACAAATCCATTTAATTTATCAATTGCACTTGGTAAATAATCGATAGTTTTCCCTACTTTATTTTTAAAAGTACCAGTTCCTAATGTACTCCAATTTGCAAAATTTGCCCCATTACCATAGTCGCCAACTAAGTTCACTTTAGAAACATTGCTACACACTGTTTGATCAACACCAGCATCTGAAAATGGTGGTGGTATTAGGTTAACTAACAATGAATCTTTTTCTACTCCGCAAGGTCCAATTGGAACATTACTCGTATAAGTTAAAATCACAAATCCATTGGCTATTTCTGTAGGTGTTGGTAAATAATCTACTACTGAATTGAAAGAAATAAATGGACTATTTGTTGATGAGGTCCAACTTCCTGAGGTTGCTGATCCGCCTACTGTTCCAATTATATTTACTGAACTATTACTACATATAACTTGATCTGGTCCTGCATCAACAGTTGCCGTTGGAATAATTGTTATAATCATTGTATCGCTTACAGCAAAACATGGTCCTACAGGATCGCTAGTTGTTAAAATTAATTTTACTAAACCTGCTGCTATATCATTTGGCGATAATGTATAATTTGTTACAAGTGATGTTGGGTTTGTAAATATGCCTGTACCTAAAGTTCTCCATGAACCTGCTGTTACTGTTCCACTTACATTTCCTACTAATGATACAATATTATTACTTGCACAAACTGTTTGATCAATTCCGGCATTTGAAATTGCAGGTGCCAATAATGCAACAACCAAAGAATCTTTTGCTGCAGTACATGGGCCGGTTGGGTCATCACTTGAATAAGTTAATACCACAAATCCATTGGCTATTTCTGTAGCTATTGGAACATAATTAGTTATAGCGGAAAATGATATATATGAACTATTTGTTGATGAGGTCCAACTTCCTGAGGTTGCTGATCCACCAACTAATCCAACTATATTTGCTGAACTATTGCCACAAATAACTTGATCAGGACCTGCATTTGCAGTTGCAATTGGATTGATTGTTATAATCATTGTATCGCTAACTGAATTACATGGTCCTATTGGATCGCTTGATGTTAAAATTATATTAACAGTTCCTATTGCTTTATCAGTTGCTGAAGGTATATAATTTGTAATGAGTAATGATGCATTTGTAAATGTTCCAGTTCCTAATGTACTCCAAGTACCTGAACTTACTGAACCACTTACGCTTCCTATTAATGAAATATTATTACTACTTGCACAAACTGTTTTATCAACTCCTGCATTAGCAACTGCTAATTGGTTAATCGTCAATATCATTGAATCTATAGCGTTTTCACATGCGTTAATTGGGTCAAAGTTTGTGATTGTTAATTTAACTGATCCTGAAATTTTATCGGTTATACTAGGAAAATAGATTGGTGTTAATGTGTTTCCATTTGTAAATACTCCTGTACCTGAAGTTGTCCAATTTAATGTGCCACTTGTTGCAGCTGTAGTTGCATTTAAAACTATGTTACTATTTCTACAAATTGTTTGATCTAATCCAGCATTTAACATAACAACTGGATTGAATGTTAGTAGCATTGTATCTCTAGCCGCAGCACATGGTCCAATTGGACCATTAGTTGATATAACTAATTTTACAAAACCAGCACTTTTATCTAAAGCACTTGGTGTATATATAGCATTTAATATACTTGAGTTATTAAAACTTCCAGTTCCTGTAGTACTCCAATTTGAACTGCTTGCAGATCCTCCAAATGCACCTGAAAGATTGATTGAATTAGTTAAAATACAGGTGCTTTGATCAACACCTGCATTAGCTATAGGTGCTTTATTAATTGTAACTAGCAATTGATCAGAAACTGCAAGACAAGAACCAACTGGATCATTTGAAGTTAAAGTCAAAGTAACAGAACGGGTAGCAATGTCTGCAGCACTTGGAATATATGTACAAATTAAATTATTAGGATTATTAAAAGTACCTGTTCCAGAAGTTGTCCAAGTTCCAAAAGGAGCTGCTGGCCCTAATATTCCTGCTAAATTTACATTATCATTAGCACAAATTAATTGATCAACACCTGCATTTGCAGTAGGCATTTGATTTATTTTTAAATTTGCACCATTGTTTGTGCCTATAATTGATGGGTTACTACCTACAACTCTAATTCTGTATCCTAGTCCTAACATGGTACTTGGGGGTATAGTTGCTAATATAGTACCACTTGTTGTTGAAGTCAATTGACCAATATTTATAGGACTAAGAAAACCCCCACTTGCATCGCTTAATTGGGCTGTAAAAACATTTGAACCTCCAAATGTTCCAGTTTTTGTATAATTAACAATTATATCACCTCCACCACAATATTCAGTTATAGGTATTGCGCTTGTGCTAATAGTCTGTGCTTTTGTAGCATAATTAAATAAACAGAAAATGCTTATTACAGCAAATTGATATATTAGTTTTATGTATTTATTTGTTTTCATTTTATTTCTTAATTAACAACTGAAATGTTTTGATAGTATTATTGTTTGATGATTTTTTTAAAATAAGATTTACCTAGTTCATTATTTTCAATTTTAACTATGTAAATCCCTTTCGACAAAAACTCTGTATCAAAATGTATTTGTTTTTCATTTACAATTGATTTCTTTAAAAATACATTTCCCAATAGGTCAATAATCATTAAATCCAATGAATTGTTTTTTTGTCCAAAATCTATATTTAATTCATTGATAAAAGGATTTGGAAATACCGTTATTCCATTATTTGAAATTTCTTTCAAATTCGTAATTAGGTCATTTGTTAAAATAGTTAAAGTTCTTGCTTCACATGATTTTGTTGTTACTTTATAAATCATGGTATCACTTCCAACTATAAATCCTTTGGTAAAATTTATTTCATTTTCATTGATAAACAAATAAGGTCTTTTGGGGACTTTGGTTACAAAACCTGTGCTATAAAAAGGTATATCAATTGGAACTGTAATATTACTTTTTGATAAAAATCCACGGGAAATCAATTTATTTCCAGCAAATATGGTTGGAACAACATTTATATAAATTGAATTATTGAATTCGGCTCCACCACGCTTTATAACTTTTAAATTATAATTGGTAAAATCAGAAGGGTAAACAATTAACTCTGTTCCTAAATTACTAGAAACATCAGTATTTGCTGGTATTGACGACCATATCAATAAAGAATCATTTGTATTAAAAGTATAATTGATTGCTAAACGTTGATCAGCACAAATTCTTGATTCCAATGATTGTATGTATAACCAAACTGTATCTGAGTTATTTACACTTTTAGCTATAATTTGAATAGAATCAGAACCTACCCAAAATGCATTTATTCCTTCACCAATACTAACCGACAAATCTGAATTAGCATTAATATCAGTAACGAAAATACTATTATTAATTACCGACCATTGAATGTTATTTACAGTATTAAACCTGTCAACTGTAAAACTCTTTAAATTTATTTTCTGAAAAGTTTCATTTGCCATTCTTTTTAAGATTGGCAATTTTACATATGGTTTATTGCTTCCTTTTAAACCCATTCCTGTAATAGAAATACTACCAATTGCTATTTTGGAACTACAAGTTATTGAAACAACATTTACTCCTTTTGGAACATTAAAAGTGTAAGTTTGATAAGAATAAGAATTATTTGTTGCTGGCAATTCAAAATATTCAAATTTATTTAATTCAGGAAACTCAATATAAAAGGTAACTTTATTTCCAGCTGCACCTTTTGAATAAAAACTTAAAACATTTGGACCGCATTCAACACCACTTAAATTTGTAATTTTAAACATGGTTTGATCCGAAAAAGCAGTCATTGCTCGGTAATTACTTTGACTAATTCCTGAAAGGGTATCTAGCCCATTCATTATGCTATATCCATCAACTAAACCATCTTTGTTAAAATCATTTTGTAATGGCGGCAATACATTTTTTTCAGGATTTGTTTGTGATTTATAAATCAAATTACTCCAATCTGAATAAGTATAAACTGGAATATTGTTTTCAACACACCAGCCTAAAATTTGATCCATATTATTGATAATGGTGTTTAATGGAAAATTTGAACCAAATACTCCTAAATGGTTACTTCCAAACGATAAAGTATGGCGTGCAAATCGGTCAACAATTATACTTTTTATTTGATCAACAGTTTGATTTTCTTCTTGAAAATCTTGCCATTGCATACCATATGAATTATTTTTTTCGTTATCTGTTTCATTAAATCCTTTTATAGTACCAGGATAAGTTGCAGCCGACAAGTAACCAAACTCACTACCACAAATATCTGCTATATATTTTTTAGATAAAAAAGGAGTTTCACCATCTGGTTGAATCCAAACTGTAGGCGGGCTAATTCCTTTGCTTTTAAATATATCAAGCGAAAATTGCAACATAATTCTGAAACCTTCTTTATCAATATCAACATCAAAGTTCCCTAATTTTTTGTAGGGAATATCGCTGATAACGCCCAAATCAATGTCTTCATTCCAAAAACTTTTTATATTAACTGTATCTGGGTCATTGCTATTTGAATTACTTAAACCATAAAAACTTACAATTTTATCTAAAGTAGGTAAATAAAAATATATTGTGTTTTTACCCGATCCATATAATTTTAAATTACTAAATTCACCGTTATTTTGACTAATAATCATGTTATTATTAACGCTCACATTTGTTTCATCTCCATTTCCATTAGGATTTAACAAATTATATTTTAAACAAACCCTGGTTCCATTAACAGGTAAAGCATTAACAATTTTCAGATGGTCAATTCCAGCTCTATTAATGAATTTAATAGAATCAGAAGATAAAATATCAAAGAATTGAGTATAATTATTTGGGGTATGGTCGCCAATTTCGTGACCTTTAACTTGTAAAAATTTTAAAGTACTCCAAAAATCAGCTGATTGAGTAAAATTAGCTATCTGTGGATTTGGTGAGTAAGTAAACCGTTTTCCATGTTTTGAGAAAATTGAATCAAGTGCTTTTAAATTACTTGGCGACTGTGTATCGTCAATTCTAAAACAAACTCCGCCAATTTTATCAACAAGTTGAGCATCAGATTTTGTAAAAGTTGTAACTAAACCTATGAAAAATAACAATTTAAGATAGTTCATTTTTATAATATTTATTTAAAATTTCGAAACACGAATTTATCATTTAATAATTAAAAAAAAACTTTTAAAAGTTACTTTATCTTAAATTTTACTTAAATAGCACTTTTTTGCTAAATTTTTCGCAAATTCGCACCTTATTTTTCAAACATGAACCAATCAATTCCAAATGGCAATTTAGCCTCTCTTGATCAAGCACAACAACTAGGACTTCGCCCTGAAGAATTCGAAAAAATAAAAGAGATTTTAGGTCGTACACCAACGTTTACAGAAATGACTATTTTTTCGGTCATGTGGAGTGAGCATTGTTCATATAAAAATTCTATCGTTTGGTTAAAGACATTGCCAAAGGAAGGTGAAAAAATGTTAGCCAAGGCTGGTGAAGAAAATGCAGGATTAATTGATATAGGTGATGGTTTAGCTTGTTGTTTTAAAATAGAAAGTCATAATCATCCAAGCGCAATAGAGCCATACCAAGGTGCTGCTACTGGTGTTGGCGGAATTAATCGCGATATTTTTTCAATGGGTGCTCGCCCAATTGCCCAACTTAATTCATTGCGTTTTGGAAATATTGACAATGAAAGAACCAAATGGTTAGTTCGTGGAATTGTAAAAGGTATTGGTAATTATGGAAATGCATTTGGAATTCCTACTGTAGGTGGCGAAGTTTATTTTGATGACTGCTATCAAGTTAATCCTTTAGTAAATGCCATGAGTGTCGGTATTGCTAAGGTTGGAAAAACTGTTTCTGCAATTGCCGAAGGCGTAGGAAATCCGGTCTATATATTTGGTTCTGCCACTGGTAAAGATGGGATTCATGGTGCTGCTTTTGCAAGCAAAGAGATTACTAAAGATTCAGCAAAAGATTTGCCTTCAGTTCAAGTTGGTGATCCATTTTGGGAAAAATTAATTTTAGAAGCAAGTTTAGAATTATTAGAAACCGATGCTATAGTTGGAATGCAAGACATGGGTGCGGCAGGAATTACTTGCTCAACCAGTGAAATGACTGCAAAAAGCGGAACTGGAATGAATGTTTGGCTGGATAAAGTTCCAATGCGTCAAGAAGGAATGAAAGATTGGGAAATTCTTTTGTCGGAAAGTCAAGAGCGAATGCTAGTGATAGTTCATAAAGGAATGGAAGCGGTAGTAGAAAAAGTACTAAGCAAATGGGATTTAACTTATGCCATTATTGGTGAAGTTACAGATTCTGGAAATGTAAAATATTATATGAATAATGAGTTACGTGCCGATATTCCTGCCGAAAGTTTAGTTTTAGGTGGTGGCGCACCTGTCTATCATAGGGAATATACAAAACCTACCTATTTTAAAGAAATTTCAAACTTTAATATTAAGGAAATACCTGATTGCGATATAGCAAATTATAATTCATTAAAAGAAGTAAATTCAGCCAAATATATTGCAAAATTTTTAGCTGCACATCCAAATATTGCTTCCAAAAGATGGGTATTTAATCAATATGACAGTATGGTAGGTACCATAAATCAAACTACCAATGCACCAAGCGATGCAAGTGTAGTAAAGGTAAAAGGTACTGATAAATCAATTGCGATGACGGTAGATTGTAACAGCCGTTTTGTTTGGGCAAATCCATTTGTAGGTGGCCAAATTGCGGTAGCAGAAGCAGCACGTAATTTAGTTTGTAGTGGAGCTGAACCTGCAGCTATTACCAATTGCTTGAACTTTGGAAATCCTTATAATACAGAAGTATATTACCAGTTTGTTCATGCAATAAAAGGAATTAGTGAAGCTTGTTTAAAATTTGGCACACCTGTTACCGGAGGAAATGTTAGTTTTTATAATCAAAGTAGCGATAATGATGCTGTTTTTCCAACTCCAACTATTGGAATGGTGGGATTAATTAGCAACAATAAACCTCATATGACTATGGATTTTAAAAATGCTGGTGATACAATATTTGTAATAGGAAAAACTAGAAATGATATTGCTTCATCTCATTATTTAGCTCATTATCGCAAAGTACAATATTCGCCTGCACCTTACTTTAACCTTGACGAAGAGCATTTGTTACACAAAGCTGTTTTGGGTTTAATTAATAATAATAGTATTGAATCAGCACACGATATAAGTGAAGGTGGACTATTTATTACTTTACTTGAAAGTGCAATGATTAGAAATCTTTCATTTAAAATTAATCACAGTGGAACTACCCTTAGAAATGACGCGTTTTTATTTGGTGAAGCACAAGGAAGAGTAGTAGTATCAGTAAAAGAAGACAAAATTATTGAAGTAGTTGATTTCTTGAAAAGCATAAAAATCAAATTTGAAAAAATAGGCGTTGTTTCAAATGATGATATTGTAGTAAATGGATTTAGCTTTGGCAAAACTTCGGAATATGCAAATATTTACGATACTTCACTGGAGAAGAAATTAGCATAAACACAAAAATTTAAAATAAATAACAATTCAAAAATAAATAATAAACAAAATGAAAAAAACAACACTTTTAGGAATTGCTTTAATAGCAACGTTTGCCTTTTTTACTTCATGTTCAAAAGACTCAACAACGAAAACTACAACGACTACTGAATCAAACACACAAAAATTAGTTGGCAAAAACTGGTTTTTGAGTGCAGCAATTATGAACCCTGGAATTCCTGATGGAACCGGTGGAACTATTACTGATTTTTACGCATTAATGGACGATTGTGAAAAAGATAATTTCATGAATTTTAATGTAAATGGAACGTATATTTCAGACGAAGGAGTAACTATTTGTGACACTACTAGCGCACAAACAACACCTGGAACCTGGAAGTTTACTAATAATGAAACAAATTTATTAATAGACGATTCAACTAATTTAGGAATTGTACAATTAGAAGCTAGCATGATGAAACTGAAATTGACAGAAAGTATTGGTGGTGGTGACCAAACAATTACGTATTCTTTTATAAAAAAATAATATCGTTTTTATTCACTTAAAGCCATCAGATAACTGATGGCTTTTTTTATAAACTTCAATTGATGAAAAAACACTTTTTGCCAGTTACCAAAACTGCTCGCTATTTTACTCATGGAAATTTAGATAATCATACCAAATTTATTTGGATTATTATTCATGGTTATGCGCAAACAGCAGATTCATTTTTAAGTAGTTTTGAAAGTTTGGGAAGTGAACATTTTGTAATTGCTCCCGAAGGTTTAAATAAATTTTACTCTCGCGGATTCAGTGGTAGTCCAGTGGCTAGTTGGATGACAAGTTTGGAGCGTGAACACGAAATTATAGATTACACCAATTACTTAAATTCATTGGTGAATTCTCTGAATCTAGCAACATTTACCCAAGCTAAAACCATTGTTTTGGGCTTTAGTCAAGGTGTTTCAACTCAAACTCGTTATATAGCATCAAGTGATTTTAAATTTGATTATTCTGTAATGATTGCTGGAGAAATTGGTAAAGAATTTCAAGAAAATTTACCTGAAAAACTAGCTAATTTAAAAAGTTTATATTTGGTTGGTGATCAAGAAAACATTTTGAAACCAGAAACAGTTGAATCGCATCATATACTATTCAAAAATGCAAATTGTACTTTTAAAATATTTGAAGGAAAACACTTAGTAAACCAACATGCAATTGATAAAATTTTAGATTTTATATCAGAATAGCACACGAACACCCTCCTAAAAGTTCTACTGAGCTTAGTCGAAGTAAGGAGGGTCGGAAAGCGTAAGCTTTTCGGGGAGGTGTTTTTATTCTTTTAAGCCATATTTTTTCAAATATTTACTGTTCAAAGCATTTTGTTCGTTGTTTAAATTAACTGCTTCACCGTTAATAAAAGCTTCGGTTAATACATTGGTGCGCATGTCTAAAACATCGCCTTTACTGATAATTATAGAAGCATTTTTTCCTTTTTCAATGCTTCCGTAATTGGCATCAATGCCAGCAATTTTTGCAGCATTTAAAGTAATTGCTTGCAAAGCTTCTTCTTTGGTTAAACCATAAGCTACAGTTGTTCCAGCATTAAACATTAAGTTCCTAGTTTGCCAACTTTCTTTGTGACTGATTGCAAATAATATTCCCGCTTTTTGTAATTGAGCAGCAGTTTTAAAAGGTTGATCTACATCTTTATTAGCATTACTTGGTAAGCTATGAATATTACTTAAAACTACTGGAATATTATTTTCTTTGATAAAATCAACGCACAAGTTTGCTTCAATTGCTTCCGCTAAAACCAATTGAATGGTTGGGAAATTTTTCTTAAAAAAGTTGATGCTATTGATAATTCCTTTGGCAGTGTTTACATGAATAAACAACTTTTTGGTTTGGTTAAATAAACCTCTCATGGCTTCCAATCTAACATTTGTAACAGCAGGCGAGTTGGATTGATATTGCAAAGCATCATCAAAAAAAGCGCGTAATTCATTAATTCTTTCTGCTATTTGTTCCTTCTGTTTATCATTTGCGCGGGTATAATCTGGCCAATTTAAATGAATGGCATCATCTTGTTTTACGGTTGCATCTTCCCAATTCCAACCTTCAGTTTTCATAATGCTTGAAGTGCCGCTAATCATGCCTCCTTGCGGAACCGATTGAACAAATAATATTCCATTTACTTTTAAGGTTGGAAGAATTTTAGAGTCGGTGTTATAAGCAATTTGCGAGCGAACATTTGGATTCATGTATCCATTTTCACTGAAATCGTGGGTGGCGCGAACCGCTTCTATTTCGCTTAACCCAACATAATTATTTAAGCAAATAATTCCCGGATAAACATGTTTTCCTTTAGCGTCAATAATGGTGGCAGTTTTATAAAGTGTTTTATTTTCGGTACCCACATATTCAATTTTACCTTGACTAAAAACCACCGTTCCATTTTCAATAACTTGTCCGTTACCCACATGAATAGTGGCGTTAATAATAACTGTTGGAATAGTTTGCGCATTTATTTTATTGAATAAAAATAATGCAATTACTAAATAATATGATTTTATTTTCATGGTTAGCAAATGTAGCAGAATGTTTGAGAATGAAAAATTTCTACAAAAACATTCATTAAAAGAGCACGGTTTCTGATAAGAAAATTACAAGTTCGAGGCTTGCGATGATAGAAAAATGGGAGTTTGCTTTTTGCAAATGACTAGTTTTATAGCAAGTATAACGAAGAAATTGGGGTTTTCTTACAGAAACTAAATACTTCCGCTCCATTTTCGAATGAACCATTCTACACTTAACAGCAATAAAATAACAAAGAAAATCCATTTGTTATTAATCAATTCGTTCAGTTTAGAGTTTTTGTAAATGATGGATTGAATATTATCGTTGGTTTTGATGTTTTCAGTAATTTTATCCAAATTATTATAGGTAAAAAATTGACCCTTTGTTTCATTTGCCAAGGTATTTAACAACTGAAAATTCGCACGAGTTTGTGTCAATTCAGCTTGCAAAGCTTGTATAATAAAATTACCTGATTTTAGTCCCTTCTGATTGTTACTTTTAGCACTGTAAGTATAAGTGCCTACCGGCAATTGACCAATATTTGCGGTATAAGATTTTTCGGTTTTGCTAAAGGTAAAATCAAACTGTTTTCCTTGTGCATTTTTGATTGTTAAATCAATGTCTTCATTGTTTTGCAACTCATAACTTTGGTTGTAAATTTGGGCATCAAAAACAATGTTTTCACCTTCATCAAATTTCTGTTTGATGGGCTTTACTTTGAATAAACTTTTGTCGGCTTTTAAAGCAATGGATTGAATCACTTTTGCAATCAAATCGTTGCTGATTTGTTGTTGGTTATTTTTATCAAAATCAAACAAGCGCCATTTCCAAAAACCTTCTCCAATTAAAAACGCTAAATTATTACTGTTGTCAATACTTAACATTGGTTCATCGGTTAAAACATAACCAATTTGTTGCTTTAAAACCACCTGCGATTGTGCGTTTAAACTGTATTTTCCATAAGCTACTTGAAGTGGAGGAAAATCAGCAATTTGTTTGGCAGTAGTTTCGTCAAAAAACATGGAACTATTGTTGGTGTTAAAACTTGCAGTAGCGCTGGTGGAAGTAACTTGTGGTGAAGCATAATTCAAACTGTTTTGCAACTGATTTAATGAACCAAATCCAGTTTTATTACTCATTACAAAAAAGCAAGGCGTTTTACTTTCAATCATATATTTCACCAAAGGCAAAGCTTCATTTCTAAATCCTGGTAATTGATGGGCTATCACCACATCATATTTTTTTATTAAATCAATGTTTGCATCGTTGTATAAAACAATATTTGCTTCATAGTTTTGGTTCTGATTTATAGCTTGTTTAAACGCACTTAAATCAGGATGTGGACATAAACCTACAATCAATATTTTTTGTTTGGATTTAATTACATCTACAAAAAAATCATATTGATTATTTACATAACTAATTTCGTTATTTTGCTTGGTAATATTAATGGTAAAATGCAGCGAACCTTCTTTATTGGTAGGCAGTTTTGCTTTTATAGTTTGAAAGAAACTTTTATTATTGATGGTAAAATTTTGTTTAAAAACCGATTGCCCATTATTGCTAATTTGTATAGCACTTGCTTGGTTGTTAAAGTCAAATGCGGCAACATCTATTTCCACTTCAAACTCATTTCCTGCAAAAACAATTTGGTTATATCTTACATTTTTTATCAAAGCATCGCGCTGCTGATTGCTATCGCCTAAGGCAATGGTATAAAATGGAATTTTTAAACTTTTTGAAGCTTCAATTGGGTTATTTCCTTTGGTATAAATTCCATCGGTAGCCATAATTACAGCGCCTAAATTTTGGTTACTATAATTGTTTTCTATTTCATTAATTACAGCTTCTAAATTGCTTTGTTTTTGTTTAAAAGTTAGGTTTAAATCAGGTTGTGATTCATTGCCAAAGGCAACAGTTTTTACGTCATAATTTTCACTTAAATCGCTTACAATTTTATTCAGTTTATTCTGCAAATTGGCTTTATATTCTTTGCCAAATTGGTTGGTAATGATTGATTCACTATTGTCGGCAGCTACAATAATGATGGGCTTTTTAACTTGTTTACTCGTTGATTTTAGTAAAACGCCCAACAATAAAAACAATAAAACAAATACACTTAAAAAACGCAATCCATTTAAACTCCATTTTACAATTTTGTTTTCAATGTTTAACGGATTTTTGGCATACAAAAACCATGAAATTCCAGCGGCCAATGCAAGGCATAATGGAATGAACCAAAGTGAATATTCTGTGTTTATATTGAACAATGTTTTTTGAATTTTATTAAGAGTTTTTATTGAGATATTGATAAGGTGCGGGAACGTCATTTCGAGCGAAGTCGAGAAATTGACAACATCTCGACTACGCTCGATGTGACATACTACGCTCGATGTGACTTACTAAGCTCGCAATGACGTTTAATAAGTTTTATTTAAAATAATTTACATCACCATACCACCACAAACATTGATAGTTTGACCGGTAATATATGCTGAAAGTTCACTTGATAAAAATGCTACACAATTTGCTACATCTACAGTTGATCCACCACGCCTTAATGGAATCGTTTTTATCCATTCTGCTTTTACATCAGCATTTAAAGCATCAGTCATTTCGGTTTCAATAAATCCTGGTGCAATGGCATTGCAACGAATGTTGCGGCTTCCTAATTCTTTGGCTATCGATTTAGTAAAACCAATCATTCCCGCTTTTGACGCAGCATAATTTGCTTGTCCAGCATTTCCAGTAATTCCAACTACCGAAGTAATATTAATAATAGAACCCGAACGTGCTTTCATCATGTATTTACTTGCAGCTTTGGTCATGTTAAATGCCGATTTTAAATTAGTATCTAACACGTCATCCCATTGTGCTTCGCTCATTCTCATTAGCAAAGTATCGCGGGTGATTCCTGCATTATTTACCAAAACATCAATTTTACCAAACTCTTTTGCCACTTCATCTACCAATGTTTCGCTTGCAGCAAAATTTGCTGCATCGCTTTGGTAACCTTTAGCTTTAATTCCCAAAGCATTTAATTCAGCTTCAAAAGCATTTGCTTTTTCTACCGAATTAGCATAAGTAAAAGCAATGTTTGCGCCTAATTTGGCTAAGTATAAAGCAATTCCTTTACCTATTCCACGGCTAGCGCCAGTAATTAATATTGTTTTGTCGTTTAGTGTTAGCATATAATGCGTTTTATAATTTTTTGGAGCAAATATATCAATCTGAGATTTATATTTAAGTAGTTTGAAAAATAAAGAGGTTTTTTATTTAAAATTATCTCAAACAGACAAGTTTTCGTTTTATTCCAATAATATTTTTTGAACGGTTAAATTTGTTGTATTTAGTTTTTTATATTGCTGCCATGATTTATTTAAAAAATATTTTACAAATACTCAAAAAATATAAACTAGTTGTTGCTTTTGCAATTATTGGTTTGGTGTCGTTTAAAGCCACTGATACTTACTTTGAAATATCTAAAAACATGGACTTATTTGTTTCTGTTTTTAAGGAAATTAACACCTATTACGTAGATGAAATAGATGCGGGTAAATTAACAAAAAAAGCAATTGACGAAATGTTAAACACGCTTGACCCTTATACCAATTATATAAGTGAAGCGGAAGCCGAAGACTTTAGGTTTCAAATGACTGGCCAATATGGTGGAGTGGGCGCACAAATAGCTGCCAAAGGCGATTATGTGGTAATTACCGATCCTTATGAAGGTTATCCAGCCCAAAAAGAAGGCTTACTTCCTGGCGATTTAATAGTAGAAATAGAAGGAAAAAGTAATAAAGGAAAATCGACCACTGAAGTAAGCAAATTACTAAAAGGACAAGCTGGAAGCAAAGTAAATATTACCATCAAACGCAACGATGTAGAAATGAAAAAGTCGTTGATGAGGGAAGAAATTAAAGTAAAAAATGTTCCGTATTTTGGAATGATAAACGCGGAAACAGGAATTATAAAACTAACAGGATTTACAAATGATGCAGGCAAAGAAGTGCGTGATGCCTTTTTAGAGTTAAAGAAAAACACTTCTCTAAAAAACGTAATTTTAGATGTTAGAGGAAATCCTGGTGGATTATTACATGAAGCAGTAAATATTGTAAATATTTTTGTACCACAAGGACAAGAAGTGGTAAGTACAAAAGGGAAAGTAAAAGAATGGGAAAAAACTTATAAAACTTTAAATCCAAGTACCGATGAAAGCATTCCTTTGGTAGTATTAACCAATAGAGGCTCTGCTTCTGCCTCCGAAATTGTAAGTGGAACTATTCAAGATTTGGACCGTGGAATAGTAATTGGCAAAAAAACATTTGGTAAAGGTTTGGTACAATCTACTCGTCCTTTAAATTATAATGCGCAAATAAAAATTACTACCGCCAAATATTATACGCCAAGTGGCCGTTGCATTCAAGCTTTAGATTATTCGCATAAAAACGAAGATGGCAGCGTTGGCAGTGTTGTAGACAGTTTAAAGAAAGCTTTTAAAACTAAAGCTGGCCGTAAAGTTTTTGATGGCGGTGGTGTTGATCCTGATATAAATGTAGAACCAATTGCTTTATCAAAAATTACAGAAAGTTTAATTTCAAAGCAATTAATTTTTGATTTTGCCACTGCATACCGAAACAAAAATGCCAACATCAGCGATGCTAAATCGTTTAAATTAACAGAAAATGATTTCAATGATTTTAAAACATTTATTGCCAATAAAGATTATGAATATAATACGGCTACCGAAACTGCTTTATTAGAAGTAAAAAAGAAAGCAGAAGATGAAAAATATTTTGATGCGATAAAAACGCAATATGAAGCCTTAAAACTAAGCATGAATCACGATAAAAAAGCTGATATTGAAAAAAACAAAACAGAGATTATTGAACTGTTAGAAGAAGAAATTGTTAGAAGATATTATTTCCAAAAAGGAAGAATTGAAGCTGGTTTTGACCATGATGTAGATGTGCAAGCAGCATTAAAAATATTTGCGGATAAAACAGCTTACAAAAACATTTTAACTACTATCAAATAACATTTACCTATATAAAAAATGTTATCAATAAACGATTTTATTATTCTATTTTTATTTGGCTCATTTGGTGGCTTTATGTCGGGTTATTTGGGCGTTGGCGGTGGCATCATTTATGTTCCTGTATTAGATTATTTCCTTTCAAAGTATTTTCATGATACAGAATTGGTAAAAGCAGTTTTAGCAAATTCACTTTTTGTAATTATGTTTTCGGCAGCTGTAGCAAGCTACAAACAGTACAAATTAGGCAATTTATTTTTTAAGGAAATATTACAAACATTATTACCAGGAATAGTAAGCGTAGTTATTTTACAAACCTTAATTAACAAAGGAACTTGGTACAGCCGCGATGTGTTTTTATATTTTTTTTTATCCATGCTTTTGTTTGTTGTTTTCAAAATGTTTTTATCAAAACCCAAAGCAATCATTGCTGAAAGCACCAAAGCCGATAACTACAAATACAATATTACAGGCGCTTTTGCTGGCATAGTTACTGCCATGTCGGGCTTAGGAGGCGGAGTAATTATGACGCCTGTTTTTACCGAATGGATGAAGTTAGATATTAAAAAAGCAAGCGCTATTTCTACTGGTGTTATCCTTGGTTTTGCTATTGTAATTGGCATTTTAAATTTAAATGCTGTTCCCCAAAATTATGTAAACAATTTCCAATTTGGTTACATCCTTTTACCCATTGCTTTACCTTTAATTATTGGAACATTTTTATTTGCTCAAATGGGCGTAAAAACTGCCCAAAAAAGTAAATCTCAAACCATTCGAATTATATTCGCTAGCTTTGCTTCCATTGTTTTATTAAAAGTTATTTATGAAATACTTATTATCCATTCTATTATTTAGTGCCTTTGGCAATTTATTTGCTCAAAATTTAATTAAAACCGATGAAGAAACCATCAATTCATTGGAGCAAAACTTAAGTTACTTAGCAAGCGACAGGCTAGAAGGACGATTAATGGGAAGCCGTGGCGAAAAATTAGCTTATGAGTTTTTAATTGATAATTTTCAATCGCTTGGGTTAACACCAAAAGGCAGTGATGGCGGGTTTTTACAGTCTTTTACTTTAAGTAAGTTATCGTACAACAATGTTTCTTTTTCTATGAGCAGGAAAAGTTTTGAAAAAGTTTTAGGAGGCATAAACCCAACTAGTTTTTATCCTTTAAGTGAAAGTAATTTTGGAAAAATTAAAGGAAAAACCATTTGGCTTGGAGCTGGAAATACTACCGATTATTTAAATAAAAAGCATTTAGATGGAAAAATATTGGTGTATAAATTAGCCGATAAAAACAACCCAAACAACAAAATTGGACTAGAAAATAAAATAGATACCGCCATTGCTTTAGGCGCTAAAGCTGTCATTATTATTAACCAAAATGCGGATGTTTTAGAACCTGAATTCAAGCCGTTTTTCAGAAATCATTTTTACAAAATACCTGTTTATTTTATTTCTCATGAGTTTAAAATAGACTCCATTCATTTTGACAATGCTTCTGTAGAATTAAATATTGATACCATTTCAAGAACTTTAACCGGCCATAATGTAATTGCATATTTAAACAATAAAGCTGCGCAAACAGTAGTCATTGGTGCGCATTACGACCATTTGGGTTATAATGAATTAGGCGGTTCTACTTACCGAAAAACCGAAAACGAAAAACCACAAATTCATAATGGTGCCGATGACAATGCAAGTGGAACAGCTGCTTTAATTGAATTAGCCGAAGTTATAAAAAAAGCACATTTAAGTAAATATAATTATTTGTTCATTGCATTTAGTGGCGAGGAAGAAGGTCTTTTAGGTTCTAATTATTTTTGCAAAAATCCAACCATTGACACCACCAAAATTAACTACATGATAAATATGGATATGCTTGGAAGGTTAGATACTGCCAAACAAACTTTTGCTATTGATGGTGTAGGAACATCGCCAACATGGAACACTGCTTTGGCTAATATTAATATTGAAGGTATAAAACCAAAAACATCGGAAAGTGGCGTGGGTGCTAGTGATCACACATCATTTTATAATATTGGAATTCCTGTTTTACATTT
The DNA here is from genome assembly GCA_903901345.1 of uncultured Bacteroidota bacterium. Lineage (GTDB taxonomy): Bacteria > Bacteroidota > Bacteroidia > UKL13-3 > UKL13-3 > JAAFJM01. Next base: position 31,692 of record CAIUQQ010000165.1, read on the forward strand.
CTTTACTGGGTCACATTACGATTATCACAAACCTAGCGATGACGATCATTTGATTAATTATAAAGGTGAATTATCAGTCATCAAATACATATATAATTTGGTTTATAATTTAGAAAATGAATCACGTTTAAAATTCACTAAAACCAAAGACACGCATTCAAGCACAGGAAGCACTAGTTTTAAAGTAACTTTAGGCATTATGCCCGATTATTTATACGAGGGAAAAGGGGTAAGAATAGATGGAGTTACAGAGGGAAGACCTGCTGCAAATGCAAACTTAAAACGTGGCGACACCCTTATAAAATTAGGCGTTGACGAAGTTACCGATATGCAAGCTTACATGAAATGTTTGGGTAAATACAGCAAAGGCCAAAAAGTAAAAGCCATTGTAGTTAGAGACGGTAAAGAAATGGAAGTAGAAATTACGTTTTAAACAAAATATCTTTAATATTCAGTTGTAAATTTACGTGTCCGTTAAAGAAATTTTCTTCTATATAATAACAAATATCAAAGCTAATTCCTTGCGCTACTTTATCATGGTGTTCGCCTAGTCCAAAACCAATTGCTTTGTATATTCTTCCACCTTCTTCGTGGGTTAAACTTAAGCGCAAATGGTTGTTTCCAACAATGGTTGCATCGCCTACATCCCATACATTTCTGGTCATAAAAATTGGGCTTGCATTGCCTGGTCCAAAAGGAGCAAATTGCTTTAGCACACTAAAAAACTTTGGTGTTATAGCCCTAAAAGGAATTTCAGTATCGTATTCTATTTCGGGTGTTAAACTCCGTGTAACAATGTTTTTGGAAACAATTGCTTCAAATTTTTCTTGAAATTTTGGAACATTTTCTACCCTTAAAGTTAAACCAGCAGCATGCGTATGTCCACCGTATTGTTCTAATAAATCAGCACATTCTTCAATGGCACCGTATAAATCAAAGCCCTCTACCGAACGAGCAGAACCAGCTGCCATTCCATTGCTTTCAGTAAGAACAATAGTTGGTCTATAATATTTTTCAATTAAGCGCGAAGCCACAATTCCAATTACACCTTTGTGCCATTCTGAATGAAATAAAACCGTAGATTTTCGGCTATGAAAATCTTTATCGGCCAAAATCATATTAAAAGCTTCTTCGGTGATGCTGCTATCAAAGTTTCTGCGTTCGTTATTGTGATGGTTAATCATTTCAGCAATTTCTGCCGAATCTTTGTCTTTATCAGAAATCATTAGCCTCACCGAATCTTTTGCATCTGCAATTCTACCCGCTGCATTTATTCTTGGTCCAATAAAAAATACAATATCATTTACCGAATATTCTGGCCTAGGCGCATAATTTTCTAACAATGCTTTGATACCTCGGTTCGGATTTGTTTTTAGTTTTTTTAAACCTTGGTAAGTAATTACTCGGTTTTCGTCCATAATAGGCACCAAATCGCTGGCTACACTAATGGCCGAAAGGTCCATGTATTCTTCTACTTCTTTAAAATCAATTTCGTGTTTAATGCAATATCCTTGCACTAATTTTAACCCAATTCCACAGCCCGAAAGTTCTTTAAAAGGATAAGGGCAATCGGCTTGTTTTGGATTTAAAATAGCTACTGCCTCTGGCAATTCATCGCCTGGTAAATGATGGTCGCAAATAATAAAATCAACACCTTTTTTGTTGGCATATTTTACTTTATCGTTGGCTTTTATACCACAATCTAAAGCTATAATTAAACTGTAACCATTATTGCTAGCCCAGTCAATGGCCATAAACGATATGCCATAACCTTCGGTGTATCTATCGGGAATATAATATTCTATTTCTTTAAAACGCTTGGAAAAAAAATCGTAAACAGTAGCAACCGAAGTAGTTCCATCCACATCGTAATCGCCATAAATTAATATTTTTTGATTTTTTGCTAAGGCTTCATCTATTCTTTCAATGGCTCTGGTCATCCCTTTCATAATAAAAGGATCGTGCATGTGGGAATATTGAGGTCTGAAAAAATTCTTTGCTTTTTCAAATGTATCAACGCCACGTTGCACCAAAATTCCTGAAAGCACTTTGTTTACATTAATAGCAATGGCCAAAGACTCAACGGTCTTCTTATCGGGTTCGGGTTTTGCTCGCCATTGTTTTTGCATAATGTGTGGCGAATGTAGTGTATTGTAAGTAATTTTATTTCATTTTTTATGTAAATGGCTTATTTTTAGTTTGAAAAAATTGAGAAAACATCAATTTAACAATTCAACAATATAACAATTCAACAAGTTAGCAATTCAACAACCTAACAATTCAGCCATCCAACAATTCATCATTTCTATTCACAAAGTTTTGCTTATTTTGCGCCTCAATTTATGAGTGAAGATATATTTAAAAAAGTAGTATCGCATTGCAAAGAATACGGTTTTGTATTTACCAGCAGCGAAATTTATGATAACGGTTTAGGTGCGGTGTATGATTACGGGCAAAATGGTGTGGAGCTAAAAAATAATTTGCGCCAATATTGGTGGAAATTTATGGTGCAAACTCACGATAATATTGTGGGATTAGATGCTGCTATTTTTATGCACCCAAAAACTTGGAAAGCCAGCGGCCATATTGATGGTTTCAGCGATCCAATGATTGACAATAAAGACAGTAAAAAGCGTTACCGTGCTGATAATTTATTGGAAGATAAAATTGCTAAATACCAAAAAGATGGCAAAACCAATAAAGCCGATGAGTTACAAACTGCTTTGGATAATGCACTTTTGGCAAACGATTTAGAACAACTAAAAACGTTAATAGAACAACACGAAATTGCTTGCCCAATTAGCGGAACACGCAATTGGACCGATGTGCGCCAATTCAATTTAATGTTTAGCACCGAAATGGGTGCAATGGCCGAAGATGCTGATAAAATATACTTACGTCCAGAAACTGCGCAAGGAATTTTTGTGAATTTTTTAAATGTTCAAAAAAGTGGCAGAATGAAAATTCCTTTTGGGATAGCTCAAACTGGAAAAGCATTTAGAAACGAAATTATAGCGCGCCAATTCATTATGCGCATGCGTGAATTTGAACAAATGGAAATGCAGTTTTTTGTTCGTCCAGGTACTCAAAAACAATGGTTCGAATATTGGAAAGAAGCAAGAATAAAATGGCATTTAGCTTTGGGTTTCGATAAAGCCAGTTACCGCTTTCACGACCATGTAAAACTTGCACATTATGCCGATGCGGCAACCGATATTGAATTCGATTTTCCTTTTGGATTTAAAGAAGTAGAAGGCATTCATTCTCGTACTGATTTTGACTTAAAAAGTCATCAAGAACATTCAGGCAAAAAAATGCAATATTTTGATGCTGATTTAGACGAAAACGGAAAACCTTATGGCAATTATATTCCTTATGTAATAGAAACCAGCATTGGTTTAGACCGATTGTTTTTATACACACTTTGCGCTAGCTACAAGGAAGAAGAAGTAGGCGAAGGAGATAAAAAAGATACACGAGTAGTTTTGGCTTTGCCACCAATTTTAGCACCTTACAAAGTGGCTATTTTCCCGTTAACTAAAAAAGATGGATTGCCAGAAGTGGCACGTAAAATCATTGATGATTTGAAGTTTGATTATAACTGTTTTTACGAAGAAAAAGATGCAATTGGCAAGCGCTATCGCAGACAAGATGCATTAGGAACCCCATTTTGCATTACGGTAGATCATGAAAGTTTAGAAAACCAAACAGTAACTATCCGCCACCGCGATTCGATGGTGCAAGAACGAATTCCAATCAGCAGCATCAAAAGTATTTTAGATGACGCCATTAATTGGAAAAAGATTTTAACACAAACTGTTTAAGGTTTATTGTTTTGAGATAGTTTATTTTTAATTCCACTTTTCGATTGGTGAAGACATCAACCTAAAATAAATGCTCGTCAGTTCGAGCGGAGTCGAGAACTTAACTTAGCGTTTTCAAAACATTTCGACTACGCTCAATGTGACTAAAAAAAAGAGGCTATCCCAAAAGGATAGCCTCTTTTTTTAATGTATTAAAACCATTTTATTTCACCAATTTAACGGCTTTAGTTATTCCGCCTTGGGTAACTTTTAACACATAAAAACCTTTAGGTAAAACATTAGCATTATCAATGTTTATAGTATTTAAACCCAATATTGCACTTACATTTCTTTCACTTACCAATGCACCTTTTGAATCGTAAATTAATAATTGAATATTTTTATCAGAAATAGCGTTTATTCTAATATTTAATTCATTATCAAATGGATTTGGTTGCACATTTACAATATCAAATGTGCCATTATCAGTATTGCTAATTTTAACAATGTTTGAGTATGAGAAATTACCATCAAAATCTATTTGTTTCAATCTATAATATACATCAAAACCATTTGTATTAGCATCAACAAATGAGTAATTATTCAATTTATTACTAGTTCCAGCTCCATTTACAAAACCAATATTGGTAAAGTTTTTAGCATCGTAACTGCGTTCTATTTCAAAACCATTATTATTAGTTTCCGAAGCAGTAGACCAAGCCAATTGAATATTATTTTTATCAATTTTAGTTGCGTTAAATGTTAACCATTTTACTGGCAAAGTATTAACCGATGAAGCACTTGCTACTCCAAAATCGCCATAGGATGTTAGGCCTGCAGCTACCAATAAACCTGAAGTTAAAGTAGTATTTAAAGCTACCCAACCACCTGTAGATTCAGACCTTCTAACAATATACAAACTATCAGGACTTTGAATTCCACCAATTACTGAAGTATTAAAGTATAAATCGAAAGGTGCTGTTCCTGGCAAATAACCTGTTCCAATTCCTGAATAATTAACAGAATACCAAGCCGAAGGACTTACTACGTTTGGTGTAAAAACAGCTGAATTATTAGTAGAAGCCGTAGAATTAGTTACAAAAACTGGACTGGCACTGCTAAAAACTGGTGAGCCTCCAAAACGACTTACAGATAAAACTCCATTAGATGCACCAATAGATGAAGTATATGAAACACTGATGTTTCCAGCTGAATAAAACGTAGCCGAAGTTACACTTTGTTGGCTTAACGAAACTGCATTTAACACATTAATATTGTTAATATAAATCTGATTTCCTAAACCTGATCTGCTTCTAAAAGCAATTTGCACAAAAGTATTGTTGGCATAAGCCGATAAATCAACCGTAGCTTGGCGCCATTGTATTGTAGATGAAGGAGCATAAGTGCTACTTTGTGCTGCTGCTGTTCCTAAACTAGGATTACCATTTTGGTCTGTTAAAGTTTCAATAACCGTAAAAGTATTTCCACCATCAGTTGAAACTTCAATATCAAAAGTATCTTCGTTTGATGTGCTTGTATTAGGTGCATGTGCCAATGAATAAAACAAAGTTGGATGCGCTTTTCCTGAAAAATTAAATGAAGAAGAAGAAACAATTCTTCCATTGTCGTTATAGTTAATATTATCGGCCATTAACGAAACGCTTGCACTTCCATTTGCTTGTGTAACTGATGCCGATGTTTTCCAAATTGGTTTAACAGCATTGGCATTATTTATAGTCCATTGGGTTGTTAAATTAGTTCCTGATGACCTAAATGGTAAGGTGTTTTGCGGAGCAACCACATAAGTTAATACCATGGTGTCGTTAAAAATAATTGAATCGTTGGTAAAGTTGGTATATAATTTAATACTATAAGTTCCAGCAGTTGAAAAATTTAAAGCATTTGTACCTGTAAATAATACACTGGTAGTATCATTTCTAAGTATAGAAGTTGTGGTATTTACTGGACCAATAACAGGACCATTATTTACTCTGTATCTAACTGCTATTCCAGCTGCTCGTGTTTGCTGACCTTTGTTTTGAATTGTAACTCTAAAAGGTAAATTTACGCCCGTAGGCAAATTATATTTGTTAGATAAAGAAGACGAAACAGGAGCCACATCAATTTGTGGAATAGGGCGAGCAACACATTCTAACATTAATCTAGTAGTTTGACCACCAACAATTCCAGGAACTGCATAAATAGTTCCTACCACAGAATTGCTAATTGGTATATAGGATGCGGTAAGTGCATCATAAGCGGTCATAAAGTAAAACGGATTGTGCTCTCTTATTGGCACTTCAGTTTGTGATGTTCCTAAAAAATAATTTAAGCCATTGATAGATGTTCCACCTGCTATTCCAGCAATAACAGATTGATTAGTTACTGTAGGCAAATTAGAGATAGAAAAAACCATATACGTTCCTAAATCCGATGATTGAACTATTCTATTAGGTGATCTGCCAATTATTCTGCCTAAAGTATCCATTACCATACCGCAAACTGTATCGCCAGTTGCATCAGAATTTGATACTAAATATGCTTTAATGGTTGTAATAATTGCTGAATCTTTTATAAAATATTTGGACCCCCAAAAATTAGGAACTGTTATTCCATTACTTCCCGAATGAGCTACTAATGTATCTCTATAATTCATTTCATAAGGGCTTACCAAATAGCTATTGGTTAATACATTATTTGCATTATTATCATCGCTAGGAACCGATACAGTAATAATAGAAGCACCATCTATTAAAGGTAAATATGGAGCAAAACTTACTGTGGTACTTAAGCCAGCTGCTATAGTTGAAACAGTAGTTGATGTAGTATAACTATGAACGCCACTAATGGTTAAAGTTACCACTAAACTGCTTATAGCATTTACTCCATTGTTTGAAATATAAGCCCTAATAGAATCAGGAGTATTATATAACCTTGATACTTTTCCTTGCGCATAAATTGTTCTAACAGATGCATCATTTAATACAATGGGTGTGAATTGAAATGTTCTGCCAGTTCCAGGCAATGGACCAGCTGGCGAACTAATAGGATTTCTATAATTAACTGCATTATTTAAATAAAAACCTGTGTTAGGAACTGAACTTCCCCAAGCAATGGTAGAACCTTTTACTAAATGAAGATTTTGATTAGCAGTAGTCACACTTTTTCCTACTATTCCAACTGCAGCAAACCTTGCCGCACTTATTACAATAGTGGTACTCCAATATCCATAAACGTATTCTATTACATTGGTTGTTTCGTATAATTTAATCTGAAAATTCATGGTGTCATATTGTCCACCTAAACTAGCTTGTAATTTATCTTTTACATTTTTCCATTGTATAGTACAAACTCTAGAGCCATAAAAACCAGAAGTATAAACTCTATATTCAGCATTGGCATTGGTAGCACTTATTAAATCTTGTCCAAATACAAATAACATAGAACTGTCGTAACCAGCTGGAGATGAAGTATTCGAAGTAAAGGGTCCATTTTGTGGTGGTTGGGCCATAGTAGTAAACAAATAATGGCGAGAAGCAGAATCTCTACCCAATTTAATAAATCCGTTGGTACTAAATACAAACGAATCGTAAGGAGCGCCATTAAAGTTAAAGGTAAATCCAATTGGCAATGCACTAGAAAAAGCATCATCTTTATTGGCAGTAATAATGGAATCTCCATTAGACCCCAAATCTACATAGGTTCCCGCAGTGGTAGCAAAACCACCCGGCAAATAGTTTAACTGAGCTTTACTATTGTAAACCAAGTTTACAAATAATAATACCATTAAAATTTTTAGTGTAAAGTTTTTATCCATAATATTTGTTATTAAATTGAATAGCAATGTATATCAATATTATAAACTCGTCAAGTCATATTTACAAATTCTTAAAAATATATTATTCAAAATGGTGGCAATGGTTGAATCCATTAAGATTTAAAGAATTAAAGAAAGAAAAAATTAAAGGAAGAAAAGTATCTTTTCAAATATTTTAAGCTTAAAATGAAGGTTTTGGAAAATAATATTCAAACAAAAAACAGCAAATAATTATAGAAATTAGATGCTATTTTTTGTTTTAAAATTGAATAAATAAGTATAAAAATATGCGAGTATTTTTAATGAATTTAGCTTCTTTTGTGCTTCCATCTTCTGTGGCTCCAAAGCCAAATTTCTGGTTGATTTATAATGTCGGCTTCTAGTAATTTATTAAACGTTTCTGTAATATAAAAATCAGCAGTGGTTTGAGGTTCCATAGTAATTATATCTATTTTTATTTCATAGTAACCTCGCTTAGGTTTTATGATATGACAATAAACAACCGGATAATTAAACTTTTTTGCTAATTTTTCAGCACCCATAAAAACGGGAGTGTCTTGATTTAAAAAAGTGAGCCAATGGGCATTTTCTTTACTTGGTGTTTGGTCGGAAATAAATCCAGTGCCTGTTAATTTATTTTTATTGGCAATCATTCCACGCAAAGTGTTTTCCATGGTGATCATTTGAATGCCAAATTTTTCACGCATGTTTTTGGTAAACCATTCAAAAAAAGGACTGCTTAATTTATGATAAATTCCTACAATATTTGCCTTGCCTTCTAAGTGCCAAATAGTGGGCAACCATTCCCAATTTCCCATATGACCCGTTAAAATAACAAAGCTTTTATTTTGATTGATAATGTCATCCATTACTTCCAAATTAGTGTAAACACCATGTTTCTTCAGCCCGTTTTTACTAATGGTAAGTAATTTAAAAGTTTCTAAAATGGTATCGAATAAATGCGAGTAAAACTTTTTAGCTATATCATGTATTTCTTTTTCAGAATAAGTTGGAAATGAATTACACAAGTTTTCATAAACCACTTTTTTACGGTAGCCTATCATGTTAAAAGCCAAAAAGCACAAACCATCACTTAATAAATACAGCAGTGGAAAAGGCAGCAAAGCCAATAAATACAAGGGAATAGAATAAATATGGTATAAAAACTTTTTCATTTTATTACTCGCAATAATAACAAGATAATTTCATCCTAAAAATATTCATCTAAAAATCTTTACGTGATGTACTTATTTACATCTTGCTTTTTCAGAATCAAATTTTTAATAAATAATTGGGTCTTGACTCGTATGTCTAATTCTCAAAATGAATATATGTGATTCTGTAATTTTATATGTAATGCGATAACTAAAAACTGTTACTGACCGATAACTTCCATCATTTTCAATTTTAAACTTATCAACTTCATATATTCCAGCATTTTCTTTCAGAACAGCAACATGTTCTAAAATTGCTAGCTTAACTGTTTGTGCACCTTGAGGAGATTCTTGTTTTATATATTGTATAGCTTGTTTAAAATAAAGTTTGGCTTCATCATCCCATTGAATGATTCTCTTTTTCTTAATTACCACTCTTTACTTTCTACTTCAAGGTCATCGTGAGCTGTAAATTTGCCATTCTCTATCCTTGTTTCAGCTGCTTTCAATTCATTGTTGTATTGCATAACTGATACAGCATCATTCTTTTTATTCGACTTTTTAAAAACAGCCATCACTTGTTCTAAAAGACTTTCGTCTGTTGTACTCAACAGTTTATTTATCAATTCGTATTTTACTACTTCAATGTTCATATTTTAAAAGTTTGTACAAATATATAAGTTTATGTTTTAAAATTGTTGGTTTGAATTTTCATTTATTTACCCGCAATAACAATGAAATAATTTCATCCTAAAAATATTCATCTAAAAATCTTTATTTTGAAGCATCATGTCCGCACCAAAAAGCAGCAAAATAAAATACTTAAGCAGTTACCTTTTCGACACAGTAGTTGAAAGTTTTGATAGTCCCAAAAATGGGAAAATAAATGTGGTGATGTTAGAAGGGAAACTGATGGTAAATACCCGAAATGCAAATCAATCGTTCGATGGTTTGCACTTTTTGTTCCAAGCTATTTTTGCCGATTTACGAATAGAAAAAAATCCGCCCAATAAGGTGTTATGCTTTGGTTTAGGTGGCGGGAGCATTGTTCATATTTTAAAAAATGAACTGAAAATTCAAGGTCATATTACCGCGGTAGAATACGATGAAATAATGGTGCAAATTGCCCAAAAATATTTTGATTTACAGCTATTCAATAACCTAGATGTAATTACAGAAGATGCCTTTATTTACACTTCGAAACAAGCTAATAAAAATACATTTGATTTAATAATTGTTGATTTATTTGAAGACAATAAAGCAGTTGATAAAATTTACGATGCAGGTTTTAACGAGCAATTATTGCAAATGTGTCCGCATGGAACCATTATTATAAATACCATTTGTAATACTAAAATCCAAGAAAATGAAACTCAAAAATTGTTGGGTTTTTACCAAAATAAAGGACTGGATTGTGTAGTTAAAACCTTTCCTATTTCCAATAAAAACAAGGTTTTAATAGTGAACACTTAAACTAATTACTTGTGATATAAAAACCACATAGACACATAGATTACATAGTTTATTAGCTATGTTTACTATGTTCCTATGTGGTTCAAGTTTTGTTTTTAAACAAGGACACATAGCATTGCAACGTTATTTTATATTTTTTGGAGAATAAATATACCTTAGAATGACGTTTAGACTTATTGAATAAAAAGCTATTGTAAACCACATGGTTTAATATATTTGCAACATGACAATGAATTGGCCGCAACTTTTAAAACCTTATAGATTTAACCAAACACTGCAAGACAATGTTACGAGCAGAACTGAATTTGAACGCGATTTTGACCGAGTAGTTTTTTCTGAATCTTTTAGAAAACTGCAAGATAAAACCCAAGTTATTCCTCTTCCAGAAAACGATTTTGTTCATAACCGACTTACACATAGTTTAGAAACTTCGAGTGTGGGACGCAGTTTAGGACGAAAAGTGGCTGAAGCATTATTACTAAAATATCCAGCATTACAAAATGAATTAAGCAGTTACGATATAGGTTGTATTGTGGCTGCAGCTTGTTTATCACACGATATTGGAAATCCACCTTTTGGCCACAGTGGTGAAGATGCCATTCGTGAATATTTCCTAAACGGAAAAGGAAATGCGCTGAAAAAGGAAATAAATAACCCCAAACAGTGGGAAGATTTAACCAATTTTGAAGGCAATGCCAATGGTTTTAAAATTTTGTGTAACTACAGCGGAAACGAAAAAGGTTTGCGATTAACTTACCCAACTTTGGCTGCTTTTAGCAAATATCCAAAAGAAAGTTTACCCAATTATTCCGATAAAAAAGTAGGTGAAAAAAAATTTGGATTCTTTCAAAGTGAAGTTTCCTATTTTACCGATGTAGCGCAAAAATTAGGTTTACTAAACCTCAGAACTGATGGAAATTTGAATTGGTGCCGTTATCCATTAGCGTTTTTGGTGGAAGCAGCTGATGATATTTGTTATAGCATTATAGACTTTGAAGATGGCTTAAACTTAAAGTGGATTGACCTCAGTTATGCCAAAGAATTATTGATTCCATTTGTGGAGTTTTTTGATGAAAATAAGTTTGAACAAATGACTTTAGAAGGCCAAATTGGTTTTTTGCGTGCCTCGGCAATTGATAGCCTTACCAATGAATTAGCGGTTATTTTTATGCAAAATGAAGAAGCGATTTTGAATGGAACCTTTGATAAATCGCTGATAAAACTGAGTAGTAAAATTCATTTAATAGAAAAAATAAAAGCCATTACCAAAGAAAAAGTGTATAAAAACAGAGTGGTTTTGGAAATAGAAGCAGCTGGTTTTGAAGTAATAAGTGGGTTATTGCATATTTGCATCAAAGCTTTAAACCAACACAACGAAGCTCATTTAGACAATTCAAAAATATTTTACCAAAGTAAAAAAGTAGTAGAACTTATTCCAGAACAATTTATAGGTAAAAATAAAATTCCAAATCCTGATTTATACACCCGAGTAATGAAAATTTGCGAATTCATTTCGGGCATGACCGATAATGCAGCCATCGGTTTTTACAGAAAATTAAAGGGAATTCAGTTGGGGTGAATTCAGTAATAATTTCATAATAAATACGTGTGCTTTTTAAATAAATTTACACTGCTACTAGTTTCTTGTTGCCAAAGGCAAAATACACCTAACTAACTGATAAAAAATATTTTCAAAATAAAAAATATTACTTACATTTGCCATCAATAAAATAATAAAATTATGTTTGGATTAGGTGGTACAGAAATGATATTAATAGGATTAGCTATTTTACTATTATTTGGTGGTAAAAAAATTCCTGAATTAATGCGTGGTATTGGTCAAGGTATGCGTGAATTTAACGATGCCAAAAAAAGTGTAAAAGACCAAATAGAAGACGGCATGAAGACTAAAGATAAAAAAGAAGCTGAATAATATTTTCAGTCTTTTTTTAAAATATTTCAATTCGAAATTCCTCTAGGTTTAGAGGAATTTTTTTGTTTAATTATCATTGCTATTTTAGCATTTAAAACCAGTAAAAATACTTGGAAAATTATATTTCATATTCTCAAATTAGCCAAGCTTTAGCTAGTAAAACTATCAATGTTGAAGCCATTGTAAACCAATATTTACAAAACATAGCAGATAAAAAACATTTGAATGCTTTTTTGGAAGTTTGGAGCGATGAAGCCATTGCTGCGGCAAAAAATATAGATAAAAAAATATCAAATGGAACTGCTGGTAAATTAGCAGGAATGGTTATTGGAATAAAAGACAATATTTGTTACAAAAACCACAAAGTTTCTGCATCCTCTAAAATAATTGAAAACTTTGTATCGCTTTATTCTGCTACTGCAGTTGAGCGATTATTAGCCGAAGATGCCATTATTATTGGTCGCTTAAACTGCGATGAATTTGCCATGGGCGCATCTAACGAAAACTCAGCTTATGGGAATGTTTTAAACGACATGGATAATTCAAAAGTTCCGGGTGGAAGTTCAGGAGGATCGGCAGTTTCAGTGCAAGCGCAGCTTTGTCATGCAGCATTAGGAAGTGATACTGGAGGTTCTATTCGTCAGCCAGGAGCATTTACTGGAACTTATGGTTTTAAACCAACTTATGGCCGTATTTCGCGATGGGGTTTAATAGCTTATGCCAGTAGTTTTGATATTATTGGAACCATTACTAAAAGTACAGAAGATGCGCAATTATTGCTTTCGGTAATGGCCGGAAAAGATGAATTTGATGCTACCGCAATTCAAGAAGATACCAACGATTTTACTTTTGACTTGCCTAAAAAACAAAGAATAGCATATATTCAAGAAACACTTGACATGGAAGGCGTTCAGCCAGAAGTAAGGCAAACAACGCTAAATTTGATAGAAAAATTAAGAGCTGAAGGCCATCAAGTGGATACAATTAGTTTTCCTGAATTAAGCTATGTAATTCCTATTTATTATACTTTAACAACTGCTGAAGCTTCTAGTAATTTATCACGTTTTGCAGGAATGCATTATGGTTTGCGTAGCAAAAATGCTGTAGATATTGAATCAACCATTCGCATGTCTCGTTCAGAAGGTTTTGGACCAGAAGTAAAACGAAGAATTATGCTTGGAACTTTTGTATTAAGTTCTGGTTACTATGATGCTTATTATACCAAAGCTCAAAAAGTAAGAAGAGTTGTGGCCAACAAAACTGCTGAAATATTTGAAGATTACGACTTTATATTATCGCCAACTACGCCAACTACGGCATTTAAAATTGGAGAAAAAAGTAGTGATCCAATTCAAATGTATTTAGCCGATATTTTTACTGTTCATGCTAATATAGTTGGCATTCCCGCTATTTCATTTCCTTATGGAACCGACAATGAAAACATGCCAATTGGATTGCAATTAATGGCAAATCATAAAGAGGAAGCCAAGCTTTTGGAAATGGTCAAAAATATAAGACCAAATGCACTTTAAGGTGTTTACATCTTAATTACTTCTTATATTTTCTTTCTTTTTTAGGGTTACACTTGCAATAAAAACAAGTGCTACCTCGTTTATTATTTTATAAAATGAATTTAACTCCTAACCAATTATATAAATTGCAAAGCAAAGCTGCAAAAATCATTACCATTTTGATGATATTTGCAATTCCATTTCAAATTTTTGCTCAAGACCAAGTTTATATTCAGCGCTTGGCAGCATTGCGATCGCAAACTGAATTAATATATAATCCAGAGGTAAAAAAACACATTGAAAATTATATTCAAAACCCTGCTAAAACGCGCGATTTAATTGCTTTAAGCAAATATTATTTTCCAATTTTAGAGAAAAATTTGCGTGCAAAAGGATTGCCAACAGATTTAAAATATTTGGCTGTTTCATCATCAGAATTGAATCCAACATTTTCAAATGCAAATGGAGCAAGCGGTATTTGGACTATGAGTTATACGGTTTCAAAAATGTATAAGTTAAAGGTAAATACTTATGTAGATGAGCGCAGAGACATCAATAAATCATCGGCAGTATTTGCGCAGCATTTTAAAGATTTATACAGTATTTACAAGCAATGGCCTTTGGTAATTGGCGCTTATGGCTGTTCACCAATTTCTATGAATAAATCAATTAGAATGGCAGGAAACAGTTTATATTTTTGGGATATTTTTAATTATTTACCTACTAATTGCCGCGATTTATATCCTCAATTTGTAGCGGCTACTTATATTTTAAATTATTATAAAGAACATGGAATAAAAGCGACAGCACCTGATTTGGTTTATGAAAGTGATAGTGTTTTGGTAAATAAATGGCTTTCGTTAAGTCAAATTGCCAATACGCTAAGCATAGATTTAGATGAATTGCGAAAGCTAAATCCAATGTTTAAAAAGGATGTAATACCCATGAGTGCTGATGGTTATTACATAAAAATTCCTAAAAATAAATCTAAGTTGTTTTATTTGCTAAATGATAGCGTTTACAGGCCAATAAATACCGATGTAGCGCCAATTATAATTCAAAAAGAAGAACCACAAGACCATACAAGTGTAGTTACAGAAAATGTTCCTGGTGTTATAAATCCAAATACCAATAATACCAAAAACCAGAATACCCAGAATACCCAGAATACCCAGAAAAATAAAATAGCGAATGAAAATGAACCAAAAAGCCTGAAATTAGCAAAAGTATATTATGTTGTAAAACGTGGTGATGTGCTTAACGATATAGCCGATTGGTTTGATTGCAGTAATGCAGATATTAAAAATTGGAATAAACTAAAGAGTAATAAACTTCAAAAAGGTAAAAAGCTTACTATTTATGTAGCAGCAAATAAAACTGGTTACTATAAACGTATCAATAAAATGCCTACCAAACTAAAGAAAAAATTAAAGAGAAAAGATTAATTATCTGTCAAATTTGATAACAAAAAAGCCAAACTCATTTAATAAGTTTGGATTTTTTGATTTAGGAATAAATTAAAATATTGTTATCTATTAAAGTTTAGGGAGGTTTATTTTGTCTTGAATAATAATACTTTCACTAAATTCATCTTTTATTTTATTGTAAAAAAGTTTTGCTTCTAATCTTGATCTAAAGTCCCCTACTCTAATTTTAAAATAAGGTTGTTGGTAAGACAAATAAGCTGTTTGTTCAGGAAATAATCTTAAAAACTTTGTCTTAATATTATTCGCATTGATGCGTTCATTTCCTGAAAATAATTGAATTCTATATCCAGAAATAGTTTTGCTGATATTATTCTTTGCAATGTTTTTATCAATTAAACTATCTAAATAAATATTGTCGCCTTTTATATTAATGGCACCAGTATTTTGTGAAATTGCATTAAAATTTAACACAAAACAGCAAGTAATAAATGATATAATATTAATTGTTTTCATTATTTTCATTATTTTCTGAAATAATTTTCAAACTACTTGAACAACCCAAGACATCGGCTCCTGCTAACAATAACTCTAAAGCTTGTTTAATAGTTTTTATGCCACCAGCAGCTTTTATTTTTATTTTACTAGGCAAATGTGCTCTCATTAATTTTACTGTTCTTGGTTCAGCTCCTAAACTTGCATAACCAGTAGATGTTTTCACAAAATCTACTACACAATCGGCACAAACTTTACATGCTCTAATAATTTCTTCGTCAGTTAAATAGGCAGTTTCTATGATTACTTTTACTTTTTTGTTTTGTAAATGACAAACTGTTACCACCGATTGAATATCGTTTTGTACAGTTTGCATATCATTGCTTTTAAAAGCTGCAATATTCATTACCATATCTATCTCATCAGCACCACTAATAATTGCTTTTTTAGCATCTTCCACTTTAGCGCCAACTGTTGAATATCCTAATGGAAAACCCACAACAGTAATTACTTTTATTGCTTTTTTGCCTATTGTTTTCTTTGCTAATTGTACAAAATATGGGGGAATACAAACGCCATAAAACCCATGTGTTATTGCATCATTACAAAGTTGAATTATCTCTTCCTTTGTACAATCAGGTTTTAAATTTGTATGTTCTATATGCTTAGCTAACTCCATAGTTTTAATTTTTTAAGCTTCTTTCGTTGGTTTAATTGATTAAACACCTTCTTTTCCGTGGCATTGTTTAAATTTTTTACCACTTCCACAAGGGCATAAATCGTTTCTGCCAACTTTTGCATCAGCATAAACTTGCTGTTGTTTTGGCTTATCGCTAACCGGCTGACCACCGTTTTGCATAGCTCTTTGTTGAGCTTCTGCTATGTCATCAGTTCTGCTAGTTTGTAACCTAGGAGCTGGTTCTTTTTTTGGTAATTGTTGCGTTGTTTTTATATTTTGATCGTTGTCACCAATCATAATATGTCCTTTAAATAACATTCCTAAAACCTCACGATTTATTCTGCTTAACAAACCTTTGAATAAATTGAAAGATTCTAATTTGTAAATCAATAAAGGATCTTTTTGTTCAAATACCGCGTTTTGAGATGATTGTTTTAAATCGTCCATTTCACGTAAATGTTCTTTCCACTCATCGTCAATGATCCAAAGTGTGGCAAATTTTTCAAATACTTTTGCTACTTCTTTTCCTTGATTTGCAACTGCATCTTTTATATTTACAGGTAATTGAATATTGCGTAAACCATCAGTAATTGGCACTACAATCATTTCATGTTGTTGAACTTTATTTTCGTTATTTATTTGATTAAATACCGGAAATGCTTGAATAGCCATGTGTGATAATTTTGCTTTGTAATGGTCATTTAATTCTTCCATGAACAAATCAACCACCACTTCTGTGTTGCCACTAAATTCATCTTCAGTTAATTTAACTTCATGAGTTAGTAAGCGCAAAGTTTCCAATTTAAACTCGCTAAAACTTTTCATTTCCTGATAAGTTTCTACCAATTCGTAACACAAATCGTGAAGCATATTACTTAAGTCTAACTCTAATTTATCGCCATATAAAGCACTTCTTCTTTTAGCATAAATTACTTCACGTTGCGAGTTCATTACATCATCGTATTCTAACAAACGCTTACGAGTTCCAAAGTTATTTTGCTCTACTTTACGCTGCGCATTTTCAATGTTTTTGGTAATCATTGAGTGTTCAATATTTTCACCCTCTTTCATGCCTAATCTGTCCATTACTTTTGCTATTCGCTCGCTTCCAAACAAACGCATTAAGTCATCTTCCAAACTAATGTAAAAGCGTGAAGAACCTGGATCACCTTGACGTCCCGCACGACCACGTAACTGTCTGTCAACTCTTCGCGACTCGTGGCGTTCTGTACCAATAATTGCTAATCCGCCTGCTTCTTTAACGCCTTCACCTAATTTTATATCGGTTCCCCTTCCAGCCATGTTGGTAGCAATAGTTACCGCACCTTTTTGTCCTGCTTCCGCAATAACTTCTGCCTCACGTTGGTTTTGCTTTGCATTTAAAACATTGTGTTTTAGCTTACGCATGGTTAACATTCGGCTTAATAATTCCGATACTTCTACCGAAGTTGTTCCCACCAATGTTGGTCGTCCTGCTTCCGATAGTTTTACTATATCGTCAATTACTGCGTTGTATTTTTCACGCTTAGTTTTATAAATAATGTCGTTCTCATCTTTACGAGCAATGGCTCTATTTGATGGAATTACCACTACATCTAATTTATAAATTTGCCATAATTCACCAGCTTCTGTTTCTGCAGTTCCAGTCATACCACATAATTTATGGTACATTCTAAAAAAGTTTTGCAATGTTACAGTAGCATAAGTTTGCGTAGCAGCTTCTACTTTTACGTTTTCTTTGGCTTCAATGGCTTGGTGCAAACCATCGCTATATCTTCGTCCGTCCAGCACACGACCAGTTTGCTCATCTACTATTTTTACTTTTCCATCCGATAAAATGTATTCTACATCTTTATCAAACATACAATATGCCTTTAGCAATTGATTTACCGTATGAATACGTTCCGATTTGATAGAAAAATCGAGCATTAATTGCTCTTTTTCTTCCGCTTTTTGATCAGCCGAAACACCTTCTTTATTTTCAATTTGTGCAATGGCCGAACCTACATCAGGAATAATAAAAAACTGAGGATCTTCGCCATTAGCGGTAATTAACTCCGTCCCTTTTTCTACTAAATCAATAGAATTTACTTTTTCATCTATTACAAAATACAAATCTGCATCTACTTTATGCATTTCTTTTTGTTGATCTTGTAAATAATAACTTTCGGTTTTTGTTAATACTTGTTTGATACCAAGTTCGCCCAAATACTTTATTAAAGCAGAGTTTTTAGGCATTGCACGGTGTGCTTGTAATAATTTAAAACCACCATTTTTTTCATCGCCTGCGGCAATCATTCTTTTGGCATCGGCTAAAGCCATATTGAAAACTTGCTTTTGGGCATTTACTAATTTTTCAATACGAGGTTTCAAAGCAAAAAACTGTTGGTCATCGCCTTTTGGAACTGGACCAGATATAATTAATGGAGTTCTTGCATCATCTACCAACACTGAATCCACCTCATCTACCATTGCAAAATGGTGTTTGCGCTGAACCAATTCTTCTTTTTCACGCGCCATGTTATCACGTAAATAATCAAAACCAAATTCGTTATTGGTTCCGTAAGTAATATCGGCCAAATAAGCCAAACGCCTAGCTTCCGTATTGGGTTGATGGTAATCAATACAATCAACTCTTAAACCATGAAATTCAAATAACGGTGCATTCCATTCGCTATCTCTTCGTGCCAAATAATCGTTCACAGTTACAATATGAACGCCTTCGCCAGCCAAAGCATTTAAATAAGCAGGTAAAGTAGAAACCAAAGTTTTTCCCTCACCAGTTCCCATTTCCGAAATTTTTCCGCTATGCAATACAATTCCACCAATTAATTGCACATCATAATGCACCATGTTCCAAACTACGGTATTGCCAGCGGCATCCCAAGTATTGCTATAAATAGCTTTATCACCTTGAATGGTAACAGGTTTTACAGGTTTTGTTTGTGCGGCTAAATCGCGGTCAAACTGACTTGCGGTAACTACTAATTGTTTGTTTTCAGTAAGCCTGTGAGCAGTTTCTTTTACCACTGCAAATGCTTGAGGAAGTATTTCGTTCAGTGCTTTTTCTATTTGCACGTCACGGTCTTTTTTCAATTTATCTATTTGCTTAAACAAATCATCTTTGTCTAACAAATCAATTTCATCTACTTCGGTTTCAGCTAAAAGCGCAGCTATTTTTCCATCTATTTCCGAAAGTTCGGTTTTTATATACGCTTTAAATTCAGCTGTTTTGTTCCTTAATTCATCATCAGATATGCTTTGAAGTTTGGCATATTCTTCGGTAATTTGAGCTACAATTGGGTAAATAGGTTTTAAATCTCTGTCTGATTTATTTCCAAATAATTTTTTTAAAATGGCATTTAGCATATACAAAAACGTTGTTTTTTTCGATTAAAAATATTTTGCAAAATAAGGATTTTATAGCATCAAAATGATACTTTTTTTATAAAGCAAATATGAATTAGCTAAAATTAAACCAACTACATTTTATTGACTATTTGGCGCAATTTTAAAATTCAAAATTTCTTACCAGCTTTATAATATATTTGCACATCAAAAAGTAATCAAACTATGAGCAATTACAAAGTGTTTCAAATAAACTGCAATCCACAATTAGCTGAACTTTTAATAGCTGAATTGGCCGAAATTGGCTTTGAAGGTTTTTTAGAAAACGACCATGGTTTTGAAGCGTATTTAGAAGAAGAAGCTTTCGATGAAACATTGTTTAATGAAATTATTTTTA
>CAIUQQ010000166.1 GCA_903901345.1 uncultured Bacteroidota bacterium
ATAATTGGTCTCAAAATGAAAAGGTTAATTGCATTTCAATTCGAGGTGGAGAACCATCTTTAAACCCAGAACTTCCTCAGATTTTATTATTTCTTGCAGACAAGGCAAATAATATTTTTTTGGAGACAAATGGTACATGGATTCAAAGTAATAAAGATTTGCTACAAGCCGTTGAGATTTCGAAAGTTAAAGTTAAATTAAGTCTTGATAAAATGCATCAGTCGGCAAACTCTAATTTTGAAATTTGGTTAAAAATTTTAAAAGATAGTAATATAGATACTGCAATTGCAATAACAGAAAAAACATTTCAAGAATTTGAAGACATTAAGACAAATCTTTTAGCAGGATTTGATGGTTTATTTTTTTGGCATAAAAAAGCTTCAAGTGCACATGAATTAATTAAACCTACGATAGGTGTTATAAATATTCATGGAAGTTTACAGAAAGCTGTTTCCAATAAACTAAAAATAAAAACTTTCGGGATTTCTGCATTCATTTTTATTTTCATACTTTTTAATTTAAGTCAGTTTGTAAATGCTACTGAAAAAGTTGCAATTGGTATTGCTGCTAATTTTAGTTCGATGAGTGACAGTACTTCTAATCCATATTCAAATTATTTTAGAAATGCGATTAATATGGCAATTGAAGATAATAAGGTTGCATTACAAAAAATAGGAATTGAGTTAACCATTCAAGAGTTTGACTATGGTGACGATAAAAAAAAAGTGATTGAAACGGCTTATGATGCTGTAAACTCAAAAGTAATAGGTGTAATAGGTTACATTTATTCTTCTGATGTATTTATGGCGGGACCAATATTTGAAAAAAATAAATTATTACTAGTTACTCCCACAGGTTCTGCTGATAGAATTGAAGAACTTGGACGGTTTGTAAGACGTACTTGTTTTGAGGATTCATTTCAAGGCAAATCTCTTGCAAATTATGCGTTTCAAAAAAATAATATAAAAAAAATTGGTATAGTTTCTGTTTCTGATTGTGCTTATTGCCAAAGTTTGAGTAGTGCTTTTAGGAAACAATTTGAATTTTTAGGTGGCAAAGTTCTAATCGATGCTTCTGTATTGTCAACTGATTCTGATTTTTCTAAAGTTATCAATCAATTTAAAAATCAAAATGTAGATGCGATTTTAGTTCCAAATTATGAAAAAACATCGGCCTCTATTATTTCAGCTTTGGTAGATGGTAAGATTACTCCAAAATATTGGTTAGGTGGCGATGGTTGGGGCAATTCACTAGACTTATTTCACAAGATAATTGGTTTAAGAAGTTATAGAGCTTTAACAGTTTCTCATTGGCATCCAGAAGTTAAAACACAAAAATCAATTTCATTTTCTAAAGCTTATTTAAAAAAATACAATAAAAGTGCAATTGATACGGCGGTTCTTGCTTATGATGCTGCAAATTTAATGATTCAAGCTATTTTGAATAGTAAAAAATTGGATCGCGAGGGTCTAATTAATTCAATTGAAGGTATTAAAACTTTTGGAGGCGTCACTGGTAAATTAAATTATCCAAATCATAAAAGAACTCCAATTAAAACTGCAGTAATTTTAAATCATGAAAATGGAAAGTTTAGTTTGGAAACGATAGTTGGTGAATAATGAATAAAACTTCTATTAGGAAACAATTATTTTCATATATTCTGACAAGTTTTATCTTGGTTTGCGGAATTTTATTAATATTCTTTATATCAAAAGGTTACTTAG
>CAIUQQ010000167.1 GCA_903901345.1 uncultured Bacteroidota bacterium
ATTATATTTAGTTCGTGTAGTATTTTTAATAAAAACAGCAACTCCAAAATGATGCTAAATGGTATAACAACTCAAGCCATTTTAACTGGCAACAAAAATTTTAGTTGGTTTGATGAAGAATATAATAATTATGTTCCAAACCAGGGAATAATTAACAGTTTAAAGCCTTTAAAAAATGATATAAAAGTGCTAATTATTGCTGGTTCATGGTGCGGAGATACACAAAGAGAATTGCCCCGATTTTTTAAAATTATTAACTCAATAGGTGTTCCCAATAACCAAATTGAAATGATCATGGTGGATGAAAACAAGAAAACAGCAGCATTTAATATTTCCGTTATTCAGGTAACAAATATTCCAACTTTTATGTTTTTTAAAAATGGTAAAGAATTAGGCAGAATCATTGAAAAACCACAAATTACATTAGAAGATGATTTAGCCAAATTGCTTCAAATAAAGTAAGTATATTTAGTTTTAATGCCCCTGTCTTTTTAGTAAATTTTAAGTATTTTTACCCAACTAGTGTGTTTCGTTTAACATATATTTGTTATCAATTTATTTTTAAGCTTCTTGAAAATACTTATTAAACAATTTGGGTAAAATGTCATTGGTAAAAAAAATTTACATATTCCTATTTTTACTATTTTCCCTTTTTAAATTAGGTGCACAAACTTGCACCATTGTTACTAGTTCTACTGTAGTTTGTATTAATAACGCCATTAATTTTAGTGTCACTTATACCGCAGGATTAACACCAAGTACTTATGCCTGGAATTTCGGAAATGGTGTAACAAATACACAGACAAATCCTACCTATAATTATCCAACAATTGGAACTTTTACACCTACATTAACCATTGTTTTTACCAATAATTCCCAATGTATCATTACCGGAAATCCAATTCAAGTAGTGGCTTTACCAATAGCTGATTTCAGAATTCTTTCCAATATCAAACAATGTTTTAAAGGCAATTTAGTTTGCATAAAAGATACCTCAAGGGCGGGAACAAGTGGCAGTAATATTGCAAAGCATACGTTCCTTTGGGGCGATGGAGATTTTGATACAACGGTAAATTTTATTGATACCATTTGCCATCATTTTAAAAACACAGCAGGTGGTTTGTATTCCTTAATTTTGGAAGTTACTGACTCCAATGGATGTTTAACTCGTTTAGAAAAAAACAACGCCATTACCATTTTACCAAAAATGGAAACTATCAACTTTACTTGTTTTTCTGCTAGTTGCGATACTACATTACAAACAATACAAAATACATCCAATTTACCGGTATCAAAAGTTAAGAAATTTGTTTGGGATTTTGGTGATGGAATCATCGATTCATCTAACTCCAAATGGTACTATTTAACTCATGGATATGCAATTCCGGGATTCTATTATCCTACATTATTTGTTACCGATTTTGATAACTGTAAAGATACTTCTAAACTATACATTATTGCTTCAAAAAAAGTATTAGATAACAAAATATTGATTACTCAAAATAATAAATGTTACAATAAGCAATTTTTTGTTTTTAATTATAAAGATGCTGTTTTAGGAGATTATATTATTTGGAAAATTTTCAATTCAAATAATATAATGGTGGATTCAATAAAAAGACATTTTCATATTTTAGGAGGTACGAAAGATTCAGTCACTAAATTTGAATGTGGCAAATACAAAATAACAATGGAAGCATTTTATGGGAATAATTGCAAAATAAAATTAGATACTTTTTTTGATATCTATGGCCCTAATACAATTTTTGATGATAATGGAAGTTATAAAAAATGCAATACTAATGATACTGTTATATTTAGAATTCCAAATAATGAACCTTCTTGTTTAAATAAAAACACTTCATTGGGTTGGTTTTGGGATTTTGACGATGGTTTTGCGCCACCTTGTACCACCGATACCAAAAAAGGAATAAATGTTGGAATAAATTGCAGGTACAGCAAAGACAGCACGCAAGTGAAACACAAGTATTATTTTATAGATTCCAATTGCTATAATGCAAAACTTACAATTACTGATTCTATCAATAATTGTACTGACACTGATTCGTTAAATATAATTCTAAGTCCGCCAAATGCTAAACCAAATTTACCATATAGAAGAGGATTGTATTATTTTACCAATCCTCCTGGTAAATTTGCAACACCACTTGACTGCGATTGCAACGAATTTTCATTTAATTTCGATGAAACAATTCCTTCCTGTGGAAGAGAAGAAATTTGGCTAAATTTAGATTCCGCTGCTGGAATAAATAATTGGATTTCATGTAATCCTAAAAAACAAAACTTTAATACTTATTATAAGGAAACAGCCGATTCTAATGGATGGGTAACTGTTGGCTTAATAATAAAAAATGGCAATTGTTACGATACTGCTTGGTACCATCATATGTTTAAATTGATAAAAATAAATCCTAATTTTAAAATAAAATTTGAAACAAAATGTGCTCCTTATAAAGCAAATATAGTATTTGAAGATTCACTACAATATGGATTAGATTATGCCTTAATAAACATAGTTGAAATTGGTTACGATTATATAAATGATTATGAGAAAGGAATTGGATCTTTTGAAACAAGAACTCAAGTTTTCAATGGTAATGATTCCATTATTCATCAGCAGTTATTTGATTTTAAAAATGGAGGAATATTTGAAGTACAAGTTTTTTTAAAAAACAAAATTGGTTGTTTTACAAAGAGTGATGCAAAAAAATTTAAATTTGGATTTTTAAAATTAACTTCATCAGGTGATGCAGTATTTTGTTTAAAAGATTCAATTACTTTTTATGAACGATACGCTTATATAGGTAATGTTTCAGAATTTTGGAATAACAAAACAAGGGCTAATGCAAACCTTGAAAGAATTTATTGGAATTTTGGAGACACAACTGGCTATTCTTTTTATGGTGTTTCTCCAAAACACAAATACAAGAAAATTGGCAATTACAAAATATCATTAATTGCTCAAGATAGTATTGGTTGTGTAGATACTCTTGAAAACTACAAAAGAGCAGAAGTCGTTGATATTAAAGCAGCAATTGCACCCATTACCGCTAAATTACTTTGTGCACCTAAAGTAATTCAGTTTTACGATTCATCAAATACAATGGATTCCTTAGGTTATAATAATTATGACTTTGTAAAAAATTGGAAATGGGATTTTGGAGATTCTAAAACCATCAGTTTTGCCAAAAATCCTGTACACGATTATTCTACCAACGACTCATTTAAAGTTCAACTTATTGTTACTTCTAATTTTGGTTGTATTGATAGCATCACTTTACCATTAGCAATAAAAGGTCCAGCACCAAAATATAGCTTTTTAAGTGGCGATACCATTGGCTGTAGCCCTGTAAAATTTAAAATGAATAATACCACTGGCGTTCAATTACAGAGTTGGCAATGGACTATTAACGGTCCTGAAAATTTTATTGTTTCAACCGATAAAGATTCAAATACTAATTTTTCATTGGTAAAGGGCGGCAGATACCGAGTTTTGTTATTAGGCACCGATTCATTGGTGAATGAAATTACAGGTCAAACAGTGTATTGCACTTCCGTATTTCCTGATACTTTAAACCCAAATGCAAAGCCAGTTTATATTACTGTTTTTGATAAACCTTTGGTTCAATTATTTGGCCCAGATACTGTTTGTGCAAACGATGTTTTTACTATTTTAGCAAAAGCCGATACCATGTATAGCCACTTTTTATGGCAAGCAAGTAACGGTTTTTCTTTGCCACTAAAACCCAGAACAGATTCAGTTTTTAACTATAGTTTTAAAGATTCTGGCAGTTATATAATTCAATTAATTCCCACTCCAAAAATTAGCATTGCCTGTATTGACACTGGTATTCACGCCATTTATGTTAGAAACATAAAAGCTGATTTCGATATTGATGAATCTCGTTCACCCATTGATTCATTTATTAATAAATCAATCAGTGCAACAGCATATAATTGGAATTTTGGACAAGCCAGTTCGGGTATAAATAATATTTCTAATCTTCAAAATCCTACGCACGACTACAAAAATTTAGTTGATAGTTTTAAAGTTTGTTTGGTGGCACAAAATGCAGGCGCTTGCTTTGATACAATTTGCAAAATTATCATTCCTACTGCCCGATTACTGAAAATTCCCAATGTTTTTACGCCCAATAATGATGGAATAAATGATGCTTTTGACATTGAAATTTTAGGTCAAACTTTTTATGAAATAAAAATTTATAACCGCTGGGGAAATAAAGTTTTTGAGGGAAATGCCGATGGCAAAGGAAATGATGGAATAAATTGGAATGGCAAAACAGACAATGATGGCTATCAAAATACGGAGGGAGTTTATTTTTATGTATTTAAATACAAATTCAACGACAAAGAATCAGAAAAAACAATACATGGCAGCATTACTTTAATAAGGCAATAAAGCATATAATTAGCAATTATTGCTTGATAAATTTTCGAAAAACTGTATAATTATTTGAAACTAAACTTAAAAAATAAACACCATTTTTTAAGTTAGAAACATCAAATTCAGTATCACTATTTAGCTGTTTTTTCGTTACAATTTCACCTAAAGAGTTAACTATTTTCAATGTTGCATTTTGTAAATCAAGCATTGTTTCAATATTTAATTTATTGGTAACAGGATTAGGATAAATGCATAAATTATTTCCTGATAAATCATTCAATCCTGATGGTTTTGAATACGAAATATTAAAGTATAAAGTGGCACTATCAAGCGGATTGTTTTTATTAAAAACACGATATATTATTTTTGAAGTACCAGTGTATTCGTGTGTTTCCACATGAAAAGCAATAAAACAGGTAGTGTCATTTAAACCAAAATCTTTTAAAAATGTTCCACTTTGCAATAAGTCGTTTTTACAGTCGCCATTAAAGCATGCAGTAACAAACCACCTGCTATCTATTGAATCTAATTTTTTGTCCCAACTGTAATCATTTGCTTTAAAGTTTCCTGTGTTAAAAATCATTCTTGTTTCAATATACAAATATTGTTCAGAAGTTTTTAAATTCAATACATTTCCATATGGAAAAGACAATTGAGCATTAACCATTTTGCTAGCAGCAATAATTAAAATAAAACAGAAAATTGTTTTCATAAAATTGACTTTCATACTAGTTGGTTTTAATTATTTTTTATGTTTGCAATATCATATATTTTACAAGAAAAACTTTTTAAAATGCAAACTTTTACAATGCAATGATTTTATACTTTTGTAAAAAAAGAGCAAAATTTAGGTGTCTTTATCATTTTTATTGAAAATTAAGCTCAAGTTTTCAATTTATAATATAAACTTTCATATATTCGTTTTTCAATTTTCAAAAAAGCTATTGTGCAATTAAATTATTTAAAAAATACTTACTAAAAAATAGATGATTAAAAGGCTTTACATAATTTTATTTTATTTGTTTTTTACTTTTAAATTATTTGCACAAACCTGCACTATAATTACTAGTTCAAATATAGTTTGCATAAACAATGCATTGAATTTTAGTGCTACTTATACAGCGGGTTTAACACCTAGTAGTTACGATTGGAATTTTGGAAATGGCGTAACAAATACGCAATCGAGTCCTACTTATAATTACCCTGTAACAGGCACATTTACCCCAACCTTAAAAATTACATTTACCAATAATTCTCAATGTATTGTAAGCGGAACACCTATTCAAGTGGTGGCATTACCCATTGCCGATTTTAAAATAATAACACCAACTACCCAATGTTTTAATGGCAACTCAATTTGTATAACTGATTTATCAAAACCAGGACCAAGTGGAAGCCCTTTAACTTACAGAACTTTTTTATGGGGAGATGGTGGTTTTGACAATACCGCACTTACCAATAAAACCCTTTGCCACAGTTATACAAATGTTTTGGGAAGCACCAATTCATTGGTAATAGAAGTTACAGATGCCAATAATTGTTTAACTCGAGTTGAACTAAATAACGCAGTTGTAATTAGACCAAAACCAAGTCCAATTAGTTTTTATACGCAATATGTGCCTCAATGTAATTCTACACCAGTTACTTTTTTAAACACATCGGTTTTAGCATTGGCAAAAGTTAAAAAATTTACATGGGATTTTGGCGATGGAACTGCTGATTCATCAAGCACTAAATGGACCAATTTTGTTCATGTTTATACCCAAGGTGGATTTTTTTCTCCGAGGCTAACTATAACTGATTTAAACGATTGTGTGCAAACTTATTTATTATATAATGGCGCTCAAAACGTAAAATTAGATAGTAAAATAACAGTTTATAGCGATAGCAAATGCTTTAGCCAGCAAAACTATAGTTTTTCAGTTCCTGGTTCTGCTGGCGCAAAAATTTATTGGGCTGTTTATGACTCACAAAATAAATTTTTTGATACTTTAATTTATGATGCATTCTCACAACAACCAAATAGAAGATTTAGTTGTGGCCAATACAAAGTAAAAGTTTATATTGTTATGGGTAGTTGTAAAGTTCAAATTGATACATTAATTGATGTTTATGGGCCAAATACAATTTTAACAAACGATACAGTTAAAGCAATAAATTCAGCACAATGCAGTGCAAAAGATACGGTCTATTTTAGAACCCCTCCACCAGAAATTTCATGTTTTTATAAAAATGTTACTAATTGGCTTTGGGATTTTGATGATACCTATGCGCCTCCTTGCACAACAGATACAAAAAATGGGATAAACGTTGGAAGGAATTGTAGATACAGCAAAGACAGCATTAGAGTTAATCACAAATATGATTCAACAGTTACTAAATGCTATACCGTTAGACTTACCATTTCCGACCCAATTAGGGATTGTAGTGATAGTGATTCAACGCTTGTAGTAATGGGCCAGCCCAATGCAAAACCAAATTTGCCGGCAAGAAAAGGTTTGTATTATTATACCATTCCACCTGGAATTGGACAGCCTCCATTGAATTGTTATACAAGTTCTTTTATGTTTCAATTTGATGAAACTATTCCCGATTGTGGGCGAGAAAAAATTTGGATAAATACTGATTCTGCTGCAGGTAAAAACAATTGGGATTCTGTTAGGCATATAGACAATTTTTATATGAATAGGTATACAAATACTGCCGATTCGAACGGATGGGTTACAGTTGGCTTAATTATTAAAAATGGAATTTGTTACGATACAGCTTGGTATCATAACATGTTTCAATTATTAAAAATAAAACCTCAATTTACCACAAAAATTGAAGGAACATGTGCGCCTTATAAAGTTACAATTAGCTTATTGGATTCAATTCAAGACAGTTTAACAGTAGCAAGAATTAGTTTTAATGGCGTTGATAGTGTCCAGAATTTTACTACCACTCAAAATGTTATACATCAAAAGTCCTATGTTTTTAAAACCATGGGTATAAAAAAACTAAAGGTAACTTTAACCAATAGAAAAGGCTGTACACAGTCATACGATACCACTTTATATTTAGGCTTTTTTGCAGGGGTAAATTTCAAAAAACCTATTGTTTGTTTAAACGATTCCGTTACATTTTTAGATAGCATTGATTATAATTCTCGATACACAGGTTATTGGCGAATGAGCAGCCGTGCAAATTTTGAAAAAATATCATGGAATTTTGGTGATACCAACGCATTTACAAAAACAGGTCCATTGCCTAAGCATAAATATAAAAATTTTGGAAATTACACCATACAAATAGCTGTTCAAGATAGTATGGGTTGTAGAGATACCATAACTGTTAAAGATAAAATAAAAGTATTAGATGTTAAAGCTGGAATTGGACCAATAAGCGGGAACTTAATATGTGCGCCAAAAATTATTCCCTTTACCGATAATTCCAAAATATTGGATTCATCGTATATTACTGGTGTTTCAAAAAACGATAGTATAGTAAATTGGCGTTGGAATTTTGGAGATTTAAAAATTGAAAGTTTACTGAAAAATCCGCTTCATGATTTTACAAGCAATGGAACTTTTATAGTAAAACTTGTAGTATTAACACAAAATGGATGTACAGACAGTGTTTTATTACCATTAACTATTAAAGGACCAAAACCATTTTATACTTTTGCCAGTGGCGATACTTTAGGTTGTAGTCCAGTAAAATTAAAACTGAATAATACCACTGGAGTTCAATTACAAAGTTGGCAATGGACAGTAAGTGGACCAACTAATTTTATTTTGTCAACAGATAAAGATACTGCTACTAATTTTACCTTAGTAAAATCAGGGAAATACCGACTTTTATTATTAGGAACCGACTCGTTAGTAAATGAAGTTACCGGACAAACTATTTATTGTACATCAGTTTATCCTGATACTTTGAATCCAAATTCACGTCCGGTATATGTTACCGTTTACGATAAACCAATTGTTAATTTAATTGGTCCAGATAGTGTTTGCCCAAATGAAATATTTACATTAACAGCAAGAGCAGATACTATGTATAGTCAATTTTTATGGCAAACAAGTACGGGATTTAGTTCAGGAATAAAACCAAGAACAGACACCATATTTAACTATAGTTTTAAAGATACAGGGAATTATTTTGTTAAATTAATTCCAACACCAAAAATAAATATTACTTGTATTGATACGGCTATTCACGCCATTTATGTTAGAAATATAAAGGCAGATTTTGATATCAATGCAGCCAATACTCCTTTGTATGCATTTGTAAATAAATCAACAAATGCTACTAATTATTATTGGAATTTTGGCCAACCTAGTTCAGGTACAAACAATGTTTCAAATAGTCAAAATCCAACACACGATTACAAAAGTTTAAACGATAGCTTTAAAGTATGTTTAGTAGTAAAAAATTCAACTGATTGTTATGACACTACATGTAAAATTATCATTCCAGTATCGCGTTTAATTCAAGTTCCAAATGTGTTTACTCCTAATGGTGACGGCATAAATGATGCATTTGATATAGATATTTTAGGGGAAGCTTTTTATGAAATAAAAATTTATAATCGATGGGGAAATAAGGTTTTTGAAGGCAATGCCGATGGAAAAGGAAATGATGGAAATAACTGGAATGGAAAAACCGATAATGATGGTTTGCCAAATTCTGCTGGTGTTTATTTTTACACTTTTAAATACAAATTTGATTTAAACGAAAGCGAAAAAACATTGCATGGCACCATCACTTTAATTAACGAGTAGTTTTTAAAATGACAAATGAGGAAATTGCAAATAAATGGTTTGAAGCATTTAATGAACATCATTTAGAAAACTTATTGAGTTTATACCATGAAAATGCCAAACATTTTAGTCCAAAACTAAAAACCAGATTGCCAGAAACAAACGGACTAATTATAGGAAAAAATGCCCTTAGAACTTGGTGGAAAGATGCTTTTTTAAGATTACCAAATTTGCATTATGCAGTAACAAGTTTAACAGCAAACAACCAAAGAGTTTTTATGGAATATATAAGGCAAGTTCCAAATGAAGATGACATGTTAGTAGCTGAAGTTTTGGAAATAGAAAACGGTAAAATAATAGCTTCTAGAGTTTATCATGGATAAATAGTTAAGTTACTTAAAATGAAATTTCATGCTAAACTACTGCTATTTATTACCCTGCTAAACCTTGTAATTACAAGCAGTTGCCATAGGCGATATTGGTATAGATCTTTTGTTTGGTCTAATTCCAAAAACGATGTTCTTGTTAATATTTCAATTGTAAACGAAAGTCCAAAAGCAATTACTCCTGATTTTCAAAAAGCAATATTGGCTACTTGCCAAAAACAATTACTGAAAAAAGGATACAAAGTAACTGAGAAAAAAGTTCCTTTTCAATTTAATTTAAAACTGAAAGTTGAATCGTATTCGGTAAGTGGATTAGCACATATTGGCGGTGAAAAAACTTCGCTAATACCATATTTTAATAAGGATGTGCAAGCGCTTTTATTGGAATGTAATTTAATTCAAACCAAAAAGGATTTGAAATGGAAAGTATGGGAAAATCATAACGATTTGTATTTTTTTAGTATTCAAAAACGAGATTTGAGGAGAAGCAAAAGCATGGTCAGGTATTTAATTAGAAGTGCAAAATAATTGTTTAAAGCAAGTTGTTTTTAAAACTATCCTAAATAAATACCATTTATCGTTTGGCAAATTCGTTTGAATAAATAGTTAGGCTGAAGTATTTTTTATAAATATATTGCCTAATAATTTAAATTAATCAATATATTTATGAAACAATTTTTCAAATTCATGTTTGCTAGCATGTTAGGCTTTGTTATTAGTGGAGTAATACTCATTTTTGTGTTGGTAGGCACAATTGCAGGTTTGGCTTCAAAAGGCAAAAAACAAGAAGTAAATGTTGAAACCAACTCCATTTTAAAACTTAACTTAAACTATGCTATTCCTGAAAGAACAAGCAACAATTCGTTTAAAAACTTTAATTTTCAAACTTTTGAAAGCAAAAATGATGCGGGTTTAGACGATGTTTTAAAAAATATAAAAAAAGCTGCGGCCGATGATAATATCAAAGGAATTTACCTAGAATTAGGTATAAACATGAACAGTTTTGCTACATTAGAAGAAATTAGAAATGAACTAATTGCTTTTAAAAAATCGAAAAAGTTTGTAATAGCTTATGGCGAATTGGCCGACCAAAAATCGTATTATTTATGTTCAGTAGCCGATAAAGTTTATTTAAATCCAGCAGGAGAATTGGTGTTAAATGGCTTATCGAGTAATGTAATGTATTTGAAAAATATGTTTGAAAAAATAGGTGTAAATCCTGAATTGATTCGTCATGGAAAATTCAAATCGGCCGGTGAACCTTTAATTGCTGATAAAATGAGTGATGCAAACAGAGAACAAATCAGTTCTTATTTAGGAAGTTTGTATCATACCATGGTAAATGGAATTGCTACAGCACGAAAAAAACAAGTAAGTGAAGTAGAAAATATAATTAATCAATTATTGATTCAACACCCAGAAGATGCAGTAAAATTAGGAATGGCCGATGGTTTAAAGTACGATGATGAAATAGAAACTGAGTTAAAAAAAATGATTGGTAATGATGAAAATTTAAAATTTGTAACTTTAGGAAAATACAGCAATACTCCAAATATAAATGTGAGTACAAGCGAAGATAAAATAGCAATTATTTATTGCGATGGTGAAATAGTGAGTGGCGAAAGTAGTGATGATAATATGGGAAGCGAAACCATTGCCAAGGCAATAAAAAAAGTAAGACTAGACAACAAATATAAAGCAATTGTTTTACGCATTAATTCACCGGGAGGAAGTGCCATGGCTAGCGATGTAATTTGGCGCGAAGTAGTGTTAGCCAAAAAAGCAAAACCAGTAATAGTAAGTATGGGAAGTGTAGCTGCAAGTGGCGGTTATTATATAGCTGCTCCGGCCGATGTAATAGTAGCTGAACCAAATACCATCACAGGTTCTATTGGTGTATTTGGGTTAATGATAAATGCCAAAGAACTATTAAATAATAAGCTAGGAATAAATGTAGAAACGGTAAAATTTGGCGAATATGCCGACTTAGGTTCTGTAGACAGACCTTTAACAACAGCCGAAAGAGCTATTATTCAAAGAGGAGTTGATAGAATTTATGATGAGTTTATTACCAAAGTTGCTCAAGGTAGAAAACTTAAAAAAGAACAAGTGGATAGCATTGCGCAAGGAAGAGTTTGGGCTGCCATTGATGCTAAAAAAATAGGTTTGGTAGATGAATTTGGCGGAATAGAAAAAGCATTAGAAATAGCTAAAACCAAAGCTAAAATTACTGATTATAGAATTATAAATTTCCCTGAAATGAAGGATCCAATTGAAACTTTAATCTCAGAAATGTCGGGACAAGCAAGTATGTTTTTAACCAAAAGAAGTTTAACAGCTGAGCAGTTTAAATTATACACCG
This sequence comes from uncultured Bacteroidota bacterium, assembly GCA_903901345.1. GTDB lineage: Bacteria > Bacteroidota > Bacteroidia > UKL13-3 > UKL13-3 > JAAFJM01. Next base: position 11,920 of record CAIUQQ010000167.1, read on the forward strand.
ATTTTGAAAAATTGATGCATTACCGAGGTGTACAAGCCCGCATGAGTTTTGATGTAAACGTGCAGTAAACGAAAGCCAGACGAATAAAAAGCCATATTATGGCAAGGGAGGGCACTGAAAAAGTAGCTGTTGACAGTATCCCACAAAGTGTGTAAGTTAAAAAGAGGCTGTTTTCTAAATTGAAAACAGCCTCTTTTTCTTCAACATATTGTGTCGATGCAAATCACTAATTTCAAATAGACGATTCTCAGAGCCTTTATTTTATTTTTCTAAAGTCTATAAAATTTCAATGGACTTTTAAAGTGCCCTCATGTCAAGGTGTTAAACTTTTATATTCCAAAAAAAATCCTGATTGAATTGCTTCAATCAGGATTTTTTATTTATCTATTTCCGTATCTTTTTGAACTTCCGTTACTAGGTTTTGATTGACTAGTATTACTTCTAGGTTTATCATTTCTAGGCGCTCGTCCTCTTTGTGGTTCTTTTGGTTTTACTTCAAAATCTTTCATTGGATAATCATGGTCTTCAATTACAGGAATAGAGATATTGATTAACTTTTGAATGTCTTTTAAATATGCTTTTTCTTCAAAATCACAGAACGATAAAGCAATTCCATTTGCTCCAGCACGGCCAGTTCTACCAATTCTATGAACGTAAGATTCTGGAACATTTGGCAAATCGTAATTAATAACGTGTGTTAAATCGTCAATATCAATACCACGCGCAGCAATATCAGTTGCAACTAAAGCCCTAATGGTATTTTCTTTAAAATCGTTCAATGCTTTTTGTCTTGCATTTTGCGATTTATTGCCATGAATGGCAGCCGATTTAATTCCTGCTTTGGCTAATTCTTTCGAAACTTTATCGGCCACATGTTTAGTTCTAGTAAATATTAAAGCAGTTTTTATGTTTTTATCTTTTAAAATATCAATCAACAAATCACGTTTGTTGTTTTTATCTACAAAATAAATGGCTTGTTTAATGGTTTCAGCTGTAGATGAAACTGGAGTAACTTCTACTTTTTCAGGTTTTGATAAAATGGTGTTAGCTAATTTAACAATTTCGGGTGGCATAGTAGCCGAAAAGAATAATGTTTGACGTTTGAAAGGTAATTTTGCAATTACTTTTTTCACATCATTCACAAAACCCATGTCTAACATTCTGTCGGCTTCGTCTAACACAAAAACTTCTAAGCTTTTATAATCAACATAACCTTGGTTCATTAAGTCTAGTAAACGACCAGGTGTAGCTATTAGAATGTCAATACCTCTGCGCAAAGCATCGGTTTGAGGCTTCTGCCCTACTCCACCAAAAACTACAGTACTTGTAATTCCGGTATAGCGACCATAGGCTTTAAAACTTTCGTCTATTTGAATAGCAAGCTCACGCGTTGGTGTAAGCACCAAAGCTTTTATTTTTTTAAATCCTTTTTCGTTACTTTTAGTTTTGTATAAATTCTGCAACATTGGAATAGCAAAAGCTGCCGTTTTTCCTGTTCCTGTTTGGGCGCAGCCCAATAAATCTATTTTGTTTAATACTATCGGAATGGCTTGTTGTTGGATAGGTGTTGGGGTTGTATAACCCTCGTCAGTTAATGCCTTTAAAATAGGCTCTATTAACTGCAATTCAGTAAATTTCATTAATTAATTATTTGTTATATATGCTTTTATTTTAGAATAAAAGCGTGCAAAAGTAAGCCATTTAGGCCATTAACCTAATTATTTTATTTTAGTCTGATATATTAAAGAGGTACTTACTATGAAAAATTAGGTGAAATTGCACATAAATAATTGTGCAATATTCGATAATATTTAAATAAATTAGTTGTGTAAAATAGTTATTTAAGAGCCTGTTTAATAAAAACATATTCAAAAATAAAAAATCTAATTTCTAATATTCAAAAGTTTATTTTTTTCCAAAATGGTAATTGCACTTCCTTTTACTTCTATCAATTTTTCTTCTTTAAAATCAGATAAAGTTCTAATTACAGTTTCTGCCGCAGTTCCTACTAAACTTGCCAAATCTTGTCTGTTTACATTAATAACAAAATGCTCTTCATTTTTGGTATTATAGGTTTTATCAAGCATAATTAAGCTTTCTGCAATGCGTTTTCTAACAGAATTATAAGCCAATTTCATCATTCTATTTTCGTGTTCTACTACACTTCCAGCAAGCATTTTTATAAATGAGTTTGCTACTAATCTGTTTTTAGAAATCAGTTCATAAAAATCGTCTTTAGGAATAAAATAAGTAACAGTTTCCTCTAAAGCTTCAGCATTATCAGAGTAATTTGCATTTTCTAACAAATTAATATATCCAAAAAATTCACCAGCATTATAAATTTTGGAAATATAATCCTTGTCGTTTAAGCTAGTTTTATAAGTTTTTACAGAACCTTTTTCTATAAAATATATTCCTCTTGGAACATTGTCAATGCTATAAATAGGTTGTTTCTTTTTAAACAAAATTCTTTTTCTGTCTTTCGATATTTTGTCTAAATCTTCCAAAGTCATTGCAGTTTCAATGAATGATTCAATGCCTTCAATTGATTTATGAAAATCAGATTTAATAGCACTAACCTTACCTAATCTAACTTCTATTGCTCTTAATAATTCTGAATCTTCAAAAGGTTTGGTAATATAATCGTCAGCACCCATGTTCATCCCTTTTCTCATATCATTTAACTCAGCTTTTGCTGTTAAAAATATAAAAGGAATAGAAGAAGTAATACTTTCTGACGACAGCAAATTTAAAACACCATAACCATCTAATTCAGGCATCATTATATCGCAAACAATTAAATCTGGAAGCAAATATTTAGCTTTAGTAGCTCCTTCTTTTCCATTTATTGCCTGTTCTACTTTATAACCTGCAAGTTCAAGAATTTCTGCAATGTTTTCACGAACATCTTTGTTGTCTTCAATTATTAGTATTTTATTCATTTTTGAATTAATTTGTTATAGAATTTAAAACCAATGGAAGGTTAATTGTAAAAGTTGTTCCTTCATTTAATTTGCTGGTAAATGTAATATTACCTCCTAAAAGTTCAACATATTTTTTTATAATATTTAAACCAATACCTGTTCCTTGAATATTGGCAGCATTATTTGCTCTGTAAAATCTTTCAAATAAGTGCTTTTGTTCATTTTCAGGAATACCAATTCCATTGTCAATTACACTTAAAATAAATCTATCATCATTTGCTTGTAAATGAATTATAATTTCACCATTTTCTGGTGAATATTTAATTGCATTAGTTATTAAATTTTGCCATATCGTTCTAATTATTTTCTTATCATGATTAATCATAATTTTTTTAAGAGAAAGCTGTAATACTATTCTTTGTTTGTCTTTTAAATCATTTACAACTTCATCAATATTTGTATTTATAAAATCAACTAAATCGAAAGTAGTAGGTTCAATTTTAAAATGTCCTGAATCTAATTTTTCTACTGATAAAAAATATTCCAGAATTTCTGTTAAATTAATAATAGAAGTTTTTATTTTAACGCCATGCGAAGCAAATTTTACATGTTCATTTAGTTCCTTGTACTTAACCATTAAATTAAGTGATGACAGAATAGTACTTAAAGGAGTTCTAAATTCATGCGATGCCATAGAAATAAACCTAGATTTCAATTCACTTAATTCATTGGCTTTATCTAATGCATGTCTGGTTTTTTCTTCTGCTTCTTTTACCAAACTAATATTTAAACAAACTACTACTATTCTATCTATTAAATCATAATCATCTTTTATAGGAGTAGTATAAAACAAATAATTATTATTATTTATCATTAATTCATACATGGTATTTTCACCATTAACTGTTTTGTTAAAATAATGAGTATGAATTTTACTTACTTCTTTATCAAAAGTTTCTGCAATAGTTTTACCTATAAAATCTTCTTTTTTTAATCTGAGTTTTTTCAACTCAAGCCCTTCAATGAACTCACAAACGAGGTTTTTATTAAAAACACTAATTATTCCATTAGGATAATTTTGCGCAATAATGGTAAGCATTTGCTGTGATTTTAAAAGTTCAATATTAGCTTTTTTAGTTTCATTAATCTGTTGACCTAATAATAAATTTGAGCTTTCAAATTCTTTAATTGCAATACTTAATTGAGCTGTTCTTACCCCAACATGATTTTCTAAATCTAAATTATTTTTCTCTAATATTTTACTATAATCTTCAAGGTCATTTTGTGCTTTTTTCAAAATACTAATATCATGTATAACACCGGCAAAAAGCTTCTCACCGTTTTCTGTTTCAACATCGCAAATACTTAAAAAAAACGGAAAAGTTGTACCGTCTTTTCTTTTACCAATAACTTCTCTTCCTATTCCAATTATCTTTTTTTCACCTGTTTCATTATGTTTTTTTAAATAACCATCATGTTTTGAGTGATCTGGTTCGGGCATTAACATACTAATATTTTTGCCAATCATTTCTTCGTTAGAAAACTGAAACATGTTAGATACAGAATTATTTATAGTTTGAATAATACCTCTATTATTTATAACTATCATACCATCTACAGCATTATTAAAAATGGCACGCAGTGTTTCTTCATTTATTAATGAATTCATATTTTCTTTCATGAGTCAAGTAACTTAAAAAAAGATTTTAAAAAAT
>CAIUQQ010000168.1 GCA_903901345.1 uncultured Bacteroidota bacterium
AACTAGCGGAAACCTATAAGGTTTTTAAAACCTTATAGGTTTTGTTTTCAATTAGTCATCCCCAACTCACTCACATCAATACATTTGTAAGATTATATAAAAACCAACAGCCCATTAATTAACAGCGAAACCACACCCTTCCTAATAAGTAAGGACTGGGGTAGGTGTTTATTGCATTTAAAGATCACGAAATTGTTGTTGGTGCCGCTGCGCTAAAACACCAAACAACGGGTAAAAGAAGATGCTTTCATCATGACCCTTATTGTTTATGTTCTCGTAACACCTAACAAAATCCTGCAAATCCTTTAATCCTATAAATCCTGATTCAGAATATTGTGCGGAATGATATTAGATGCATGAATAAAAGCTTCCAATGCCTTTTGGCTTTAGCCAACGGGTACAAAAAAAAACCTCAACTATTGCTAATTGAGGTTTTGAATATGTTTTAGAATTAAAAATTAAACGCCTACATCGTGCATAGCACTTTCATAAATGAATGGATGACGAGTTGGGTATAAATTTGCTTTAGTCAATGCTTTCATTACTACTGTAAGGAATAAACCAGCAAAGAACAATAATAATCCTATTTCAATAAAACCATATCCTTGGTTAGGAATTTCTATTGATCCAGTTGGATTATGTTCAGTAATTGCAGTTGGTAAATCCATTGCCCCAGGCATAACCATTAAGAAACAATCGTTCCAATGACCAATTAACAAAGCCGCACCAACAAAATAACCAACTTTACGGTTTCTTTTTGCATCTCTCATCATAAAGATAAAGAAAGGAACTGCAAAGTTAAGAACTAAGTTAATATAGAAACTGAATTGGTAAGAACCAAACATTCTTTCGCGGTAATACACTACTTCTTCAGGAATATTTGCATACCAAATTAATAAAAACTGTGCAACCCACATGTAAGTCCAGAATACAGAGAAGGCAAACATAAATTTACCCAAATCATGTTGGTGTTCATCGGTTACAATACCTAAGTACCCTTTACCTCTTAAATACCAAACCAATAAATAAGTAACAGTTAAGGCACTTACCCAACCTGTAGCAAAGTTATAAATGGTAAAAATAGTAGAATACCAATGTGCATCAATACTCATCATTAAATCCCAAGCTAACATACTAAAAGTAAAACCAAATACTACTAAGAATACAGTTGATATTTTAAAGTTCTTGTCAAAATTTTCAATACCACCCACTAAATCTTCATTGCGAGAATTGTTTCTGATTTTAGTAGCACAAAAAATCCAAAATGCAGTAAACAATATTAACCTAACCAAATAAAATGGTTGCGATAAATACCAAGTTTTTTTAGCTAATAAAGGATCTGCTTCCATTACACCAGGATGTGCCCAATGATAAATTCCACCATGTAATACATAAAAGTTTACCAATATGATAGTTACTAATATACCCGCACCAACAATCATATAAGTACTCATTGCTTCTGGAATTCTACGAATAGCTACATACCATGATGCATTACTTAATTGACTAATTACTACAAATATAATTGCACAAGTAGCAATGATAAAAGTAAAATAACTATCAATTAATAAATTAGCCCATAAACGTTTAGTAACAAGTTGGTGCAAATCCTCAGCACTTAAATCCATTCCTTCAATGAAAGGTTTGTAAGTAAAATAACCCAAAATTGTTAAAAGCAAACCTACAATCATTAAACCGTACGACCACTTTTTATTGCCTTCAGTTACTGTATATTTTTCTTCTTTAATTTCTATATGTGTATCGTGTGACATAATTTTTTTTCAAATAATTAATTCAACTTATTTTTTAACTGTGGTATCAGCAACTGCTACAACAGCAGTTGAAGTTTTATACGTATTGATATAATGGATCACTTGCCAAATTTGACTTGGAGTTAATACAGTACCATAAGCACCCATTAAATTTCTACCATATTTAATTGAGTAAAAAGCTTTACCATCATTGATAGTTGGTAATCTTTCAGCATATGCAGGTACTTTTGGATATTTTCCATCCGCTACAATTGTTCCATTACCTTGTCCATCTTCGCCATGGCAAGGAGTACAATTAATGTTAAACAATCTTTTACCCTCAGCTAAATTATATAATGAAGCAGGTGCAGGATTTGTTAAAGATGAAGCCGCTTCATATCCCTCAGCGGTTTTTGCTAAATTATAGGTTGCAAAATCTAATTGACCACGTGCAATAGTATGTTCTGCAGGTAAACGCATGTTCATACCATTCGCATTAATTGTATTGGGTTTATCTGCTTCCTGTGTTAAGGGTTCGTATGCAAATGAATGATACATATTTGGAGCGTATTCCATTCCAGGATTATCACCTCCAGCTGAACAAGATGCAAATATTGCTATGCTTGAACTTACTAAAACTGCTATGCTTATTTTATTTAATTTCATAGTATTAATCTTCAAACTCCTTTTCTCTTATTTCTATTGCGCCTTTACTTTTCAATAACTCGCTTAACGCTGCAATATTTGTTTTATTTGGAATCACATCAACAGCAACAACAAATAAATCGTCAGTTACTCTAATGTCTATAATATCTGCATTTTTACCCCAAACCATTCTGTTTACGTAAAAAAAGCAAGCCACCATTCCAAAAGCAGTACATAAAATGGAAAGTTCAAATGTGATTGGAATATAAGTTGGAATATGTAAAAATGGTTTTCCACCTACATTTATTTGCCAATCAAAAAATGAAACATACGACTGTAATGTTAAAGCCAAGGTAATACCTGTCATTGCAAAAATAAATGCTGCAACAGTTAATCTTGATCTTTTAATTCCCATTACTCTATCAATACCATGTATTGCAAA
>CAIUQQ010000169.1 GCA_903901345.1 uncultured Bacteroidota bacterium
GTAAATTACAAATGTCTATTTCCGATTTCAAAAACCCTTTATCCATTTCTTGACCTAATAAATTGGTAATAATATAATTACTACTTTGCGCTAAATTGTTTTCAATAAATAATTTTTCGTTTGCTGGGTTGGGGAAAATTTTTATTGCATTGGAATTGATTAAAGGAACTGATGTATACTTTTTTCTTATGGCATCAAAATCACAGCTTGGTTCTACTGTATCAGGCTTAAAATAATCAAAGCCATTTTCATTATACCAATACACCAAATTATTATTTCTGCAAATTGCTTGTAAATTTGGTGCGCCTTCTGGAATAAATCCAGCATCGTCTCTTATCCACCCTTTTCTGCTATCACCTAAGCCTTTAATCCAAACAAGATTACCTGTTCCCGCTTGCTTAGAACTTAAAAACCAATGTAAATAAAAGTTACTATCGGCAAGTTGGATTGATTTGATTGAATCAACCACATACAAATAATTTAAAAATCCTCTGTTTATTTTATCGTTTACTTTTAAATCAAAATCAAAATACAAAATGGTATCCACTTTGTTTGGAGATATATTAATTTTATGGTAAACCTTATTTCCATTTACAAGCATGCTTTCATTACGTATTACAACAAATTCAAAATTGGTATCTTTTAGACTGTAAGTCTCTACAAAAAAATATTTTCTCATATTAAGTACATCTCTTGAGAGGTACATATAACTTACATCAGACATCATAGCTTGTGCACTTGCAATTTGAACACTAACCACCATTTGGCTAATGATTAATAATAACTTTATGGTTTTCATAATATCTTACTAATTTTAGTTATTGAATCTTCTCTTTTTACTTATAAACAAATATATTAATAATTCTCCATATTATTTTAAAATAATTTTGTGTTTCAAATTTCTTTTTGAATTTTTAAAATTTTTAAAAAATTTGAAAAAGTAAAATCTAAATATTAAGTCTAAATGCTTAAAAACAGTTGTTTAACAAAATTTAGTTCCACAAACAATCAACATTGTTTTGAAAGGCAAATATTAACGTTTTTATTTGAACAATAAATCTGAGCAATAAATTTTTATGAGCAACGATCAAATTAAGGAAGAGGTAAAACAAAAATTCATTGTTTTTTTAGAACAAAACGAACAACGTAAAACGCCAGAACGCTTTGCTATATTAGACGAAATATATAGTAATAAAGAGCATTTTGATGTGGAAACTTTGTTTGAACACATGAAAAACAGAAATTATAGGGTAAGCCGAGCTACAGTATATAATACACTCGATTTGCTTTTGGATTGCGGTTTGGTAATCAAACATCAATTTGGAAAAAATATGGCTCGTTTTGAGCGATCGTATGGTTTTAGGCAACATGATCACATGATTTGTAATGTTTGTAGTAATATTTTGGAATTTTGCGATCCTAGAATTCATCAAATAAAAACCATGATGGGCGATTTAATGCAATTTGAAGTTACCAATCACTCTTTATATTTATTTGGAAATCCTAAAATGGATGAAAATAGAAAATGTTTGACTTGCAGTAAAACCGTTCCAAAACCAGATTATTAGTTGTCAGTTGATAGTTGTCGGTTGATAGGGTTGATAAAGTTTAGTAATTATGAATTGCCTTCCGATAGCTATCGGAAGTGCTTTAGCCAACGGAAAGAAGATAAAAAAAATAAATAAAATGATAGATGTAGTATTAGGCCTGCAATGGGGCGATGAAGGTAAAGGTAAAATAGTAGATGTTTTGACTCCACAATATGATGTGGTAGCAAGGTTTCAAGGTGGTCCAAATGCTGGACATTCGTTGGAATTTAACGGACAAAAACATGTTTTGAATACCATTCCTTCTGGAATTTTTCACAAACATTGTATCAATATAATTGGTAGTGGTGTAGTTATTGACCCAATTACCTTTAAAAAAGAAATTGAAAAAATTACATTAGGTGGTGCTGAACCATTGGTTAATTTATACATTTCGGAAAAGGCACATTTAATTTTGCCAACTCACCGTTTGGTAGATGCTGCTAGTGAAGCCCATAAAGGGGAACATAAAATAGGTTCAACTTTACGCGGAATTAGCCCAACATACCAAGATAAAATTGGCAGAAGTGGTTTGCGTGTTGGTGATATTTTAGCAGCTAATTTTAACCAAAAATATGAAGTAGTTGCAGCCAATCACAGGACTTTATTAGACAGATTCAATCATCCATATAATATGGCTGAACATGAGCCAGCATTTTTTGAAGCTATTGAGTTTTTGAAACAATTTAAAATTGTAAATACTGAATATTTCTTGGATGATTTAATGAAAGATGGGAAAAAAGTATTGGCCGAAGGCGCACAAGGAACTTTATTAGATATTGATTATGGAACTTATCCTTTTGTAACTTCGTCAAATACCATTACAGGCGGTGTTTGTAATGGCTTAGGTGTTGCTCCGCAAAAAATAAAAAAAGTTTACGGAATTTTTAAAGCTTATTGCACAAGGGTTGGAAGTGGACCATTTCCTACCGAACAAGACAATGAACAAGGCGAGGAATTACGCCAACTTGGTCGTGAATTTGGCGCTACAACTGGTCGCCCGCGCAGAACTGGCTGGTTAGATTTACCAACTTTAAAATACAGCATCATGCTTAATGGAGTAACTGATTTAATTTGTACCAAAAGCGATGTGTTAAGTGGTTTGGGCGAAATTCCAGTTTGTCATTCATACGAAATAGATGGAACTGTAAGCGATAAAATTCCATACAGTTTGGTAGATGCAAATATTAACCCACAATACCAAAGCTTTACAGGCTGGACTGGTGATTTAAGCAAAATAAAAAACTACCATGATTTACCTGAAACTTTTAAAACTTATATGCAATTTGTAGAAGAACAAATTGGTTTAAAAGTAAATACAATTTCTGTTGGCCCAGATAGAGATGAAACAATCGTGAGAGGTTAATTGTCAATTGACAATAAGCAATTGGGAAGCAAAAATCTAATTAAAACTCTAATTTTAATGAATGTAACCCTGAGCTAATAGTTTGTCACCCTGAGCTTGCCGAAGGGTAAAAAAATAATTTTCTAAAACTTGCTTTAGCAATAAGGCAGGTTTTTTTATTTATTTTATTAATATCGGTATGATATAAAATAAATTTTTAACGATAATAAAATAATGTTACATTTGTGGGGTGGAATGGAAAACAAATTCATATGATTTTGATGGGATTGGTAAATACCTTGAACGAATTACTGAAAAGAAAAAGCAGCTTGATGCATTGCGCCCTTTCCCCAATGCTGCCCTTAAAAATATAAAGGATAACCTAACCTTAGAATGGACTTATAATTCAAATAGCATTGAAGGAAACACCCTTACTTTACAAGAAACCAAAATGGTAATTGAAGAAGGTTTTACCATAAAAGGTAAATCGTTAAGAGAACATTTTGAAGCAGTAAATCATCATGATGCCATTGAATTTGTAGAAAGTTTAGTTAATAAAAAATATGTATTAAACGATAAAGATATTTTAAATGTTCATGGCCTTGTTTTACAAAAAATAGAAAAAGAATTTGCTGGTCGCTATCGCAATGCTGGTGTTAGAATTTCGGGTGCTAATTTTGTTCCTCCAAATGCATTAAAAGTAGATGCTTTAATGACTGAATTAATTGATTGGTTAAATGATTCAACCGTTCCTATTAATGAAATTGTAAAAGCAGCCATTTTTCATCATCGTTTTGTATGGATTCATCCTTTTTTTGATGGAAATGGACGAACTGTTCGCTTGGTGTTTAATTTATATTTGATGAAGTTAGGATTTCCTCCTGCCATCATTTTAAAAAACGACCGAAAAAAATATTACGATGCATTGAACAAAGCCAATAATGGTGATTATTCAAAACTTGTACTTTTGGTTTTACAAGCTTTGGAACGTTCCATTGATTTATATTTAAGTAATTTGAACAATACCTATGATGATTACCAACCTATATCGAATATAGTTAATGAACCCGATGTGCCTTATGGACAGGAGTATGTTAGTTTGCTGGCCAGACAAGGAAAAATTGATGCCTTTAAAGAAGGTAAAAACTGGTACACTTCCAAAGTTGCATTGAATAATTATATTGAAAAAAGAGATAGAAAAAGAAATTTAAAGGTTTAATTTTTCTATTTTTTTTCCATTAACTCAAATCCTTTTTTGCCATCACGTTCCAAGAAATCTATTTGCATTCCTGCAAAAAATAAGGCTTGTCCGGGATGATAAACAATTTTTATTCCTTCAATTTCTACTGTTTTATCTTTATCAGTTGGTTCATCAAAACCAATGATTAAGCCTTTATCATTTGCATTTTTTTGCTTGATTCCAATGCGTAAAAAATGGGTTTCAGGAATTTGCAAATTTGCTTTGTATTCAATAATGGCAGCTATTGCCGCTGGTGTTAAATGGATAATATTCAATGGTAATTTTATAAAAAGATGAATGATAAATTGGCGTTTAAATTTTCAACTTAGCAATTTGTTTTATTAAGCTTGGTCCGCCATAAATAAAGCCAGTGTATAGTTGAACCAAGCCAGCTCCAGCGTTAATTTTCTCCATTGCAGTTTCGGAAGAATGAATTCCACCAACGCCAATGATTGGAATTTTATTGTTCGATTTTTCCTTGATATAAGCCACTATTTCTGTGGCTTTTTGGTTCAATATTTTTCCACTTAAACCACCTGCTCCCATTTGTTGCACTTGGTTTTTATTGGTCAATAAATATTCTCTACTAATGGTGGTATTGGTTGCTACCAATCCGTCAATGCCAGTAGATTGAACAATTTCGATTACATCATCTAATTGCGATAAAGTTAAATCAGGAGCAATTTTTAACAAAATAGGTTTCTGAATTTTGCCAGCGGCATTAAAACTATTTCGTTCATTGATTAAAGCCAACAAAATTTCACTCAAAGGTTTTTTATCTTGCAATTCTCGCAAATTGGGTGTGTTTGGCGAACTTACATTGACCACAAAATAATCAACCAAATCATATAAACCTACAAAACATTTTACATAATCGTCTTTGGCATTTTCGTTAAGTGTAATTTTATTTTTACCAATATTTCCACCAACTATCAAATCATTTGGTCGGTTTACCAAACGTTGTTTTACCACTTCCAAACCATCGTTATTAAAACCCATTCGGTTGATGATACATTCGTCTTTTGGCAAACGAAATAAACGAGGTAAATCGTTGCCACTTTGTGGCAATGGAGTAACCGTTCCAATTTCTACAAATCCAAATCCAAGTGCACTTAACTCCTTTAAATACAAGGCATTTTTATCAAATCCTGCAGCAAGACCAACAGGATTATAAAAAGTTAAACCCAAAAAATGAACTTCATTTTTTACCCTAAAAATAACCGAAAATACCATCCTTAAAAAAGGAATTTTACAAAGGAATTTAAAGCCATTCAGCGAAAAATAATGCGCTGTTTCTGCAGGCATTAGGAACAAAAATTTAAGAAGTAATTTATACAAGGCAATCTAATTTGATGCGAAAATACATTGTTGAGTTGGAACAATAAAATGATTTTGGCTTTGAATATTTTCAAAAAAAAATAAGGGATAAAACAATTGCTTGTAATAACCCTTATTAAACTATAAAAATCTTTGAATTAACTAAATCTTTCAAATGTTATGGATTGCAATTGGCACTTCCAATACTTGCAATATAATCCTTTAATGCAGTTGGAAAGACCGTACTACCATTTACAACAATCGTTACATCACAACTTCCTGTGCCATTACAACTACAAGTTGCAGTTGAACAAGGAGTTGTTATAGTAATTGTGCATGAAGTACAGCCATTAGATGTACATTTATGTTCACAAGTAACACCTGCAACAAAATACAAATCACCGTTTGATTCTTGATTAAGGTTGAAGTATGTAAGAACTGAATTAACTTTTGAACTTAAATAGAAAGAATTGCTACTTCCTAAATAAACTATAGTTGAATTGGTAACAGTAGAACTATTATTCAACCAATATTTAATAATATTATTTAACTGTGAAGTAGTGTAACCGTTTGTTGGTGTCGTACTTGAAAAACATCCAACTTTTAAACTGTCCTGTGCCATTGATTTAATGACTGATATGTTTGTTACTAAACAAACAATCAAAGCTAACCTGAATAGTGTTTTTTTCATAATTTCATTATTTTTAAGTAAATCGAATGTAGTTTACATATTCAATTTAATACCAATAAAAAACATAATGACAAAAATATTACAAATTTAAATGGCTATTTTTTAGGTGAAACTTTAAAACATTTAGTAACAAAACCTTTAATTAAATCGTTCTTCGTGTTTCCAATCAAATTCATTGATAATGAAAAAGGTGAAACTGTTTTTTGTTTTTCTGTTGTTATTATTGGGTGAAACCAAGGCACAACAAAGTAAATTTTTAAAAGGATTTGTGAAAAACGAAGAAGGGCAAACTTTGTCTTTTTCCATTATTTATAATTGCAATTCATTTCAAACTTTTTCAGCAAATCAATATGGAGCATTTGTGGTAGAGGCCAATATTGGCGATAGTTTGGTGGTTTCAAGAATGAATTATCAAACCGATACTTTTATTGTTTCTAAAGCCATTTATTTTGAAACTATAAAATTTGATATGGTGCTTAAAAGAAAATCTATTTTATTAAAAGATGTAACCATTAATTACCGTCATAAATTTGACTCCATGGCAAAAATTTCAGCCGAAATGATGAAGCATGATGTATTGTTAAATAACCATAAAAAGGTGGAGAATATTAGAGAAATGGCTAAACCAAAATTGATTTCAACGGGTGGAGTTGGTGTAGAAGGATTGATTTACAAAACTTGGTATAAATTTTCACAAGCCGGAAAAAATAATGAAAAACTGTTGAAGATTATCAGTATTTATAACGAATCGGTAAAGTTAGATGATAAATTAAGCATAGAATTTATTATGAAAATAACTGGTGTGAACGAGAAAAAAGCTGAGTATATCAAGCAATATTGTATTAAGTCAAAACTGTTAGGCCACAGTAATTACAATGATTACGATTTGATTTTGTCTTTAAAAGAATGCGCTGAGTAAATATTTAAATTCGAAATAATAAATTCAAAATTCGAAATTTATTATTTTTCGAAACTCAACTCTAAATCTGTTACAATTTTATTTTGCATTACATGCATTTTCACAATTTCTTCTACCCTATTTAAAGTTACATTTCCATAATAAGTTCCTTCAGGGTAAATTACCAAAGCAGGTCCATTTTTACATTCATCTAAACAGCCCGCACGTTGAGCTCTTACCGTGCCTTGTAAGCCATTTTCTTTTAGCACTTCTCTAAATTTGTTTACCAATTCCATTCCGTGTGCTTCACCGCAACAAACTTTTCCTTCTGCTTTTTGGTTAGCACATATAAATATGTGTTTTTCGTATTTCATGTTTTGTTTTCAATATATGGTAAATGTAAACCACAGCGGGCAAAGATGCAGTTTAACTAGCTAATATTACATTCCTAAAATAAAAATTGTAGGTTTTTTATGCAAATCAATTTTTTGTTTAGCCCAATCTTTGATGGTTTTGGTTTGAATCAATTCATCTTCGGCTGAAATATTGCATGCAATGCACAATAAAATATTGGGATTACAGTTTTTTATTAAATCATCAAATAAATGGTTGTTTCTATAAGGAGTTTCCATAAATATTTGGGCTTGCTGTTTACTGGTTAATTCACGTTCTAGCTCTTTTATTCGTTTCACTCTTAATACTTTATCAATGGGTAAATAACCAGTAAAAGCAAAATTTTGTCCGCTGAAACCACTTGCCATTAATGCCATAAAAATAGAAGAAGAACCAGGCAAAGGAATTACATTTATATTTTTTTGATGTGCCAAAGCTACTAATTGAAATCCTGGATCGGCTACACAAGGAAGTCCGGCATCGCTTATTATTCCTGCATCTTGTTCATTTTCTAAAGCTTTTAAAAGTTCAGAATAAGTTTTAGATTCTGTATGTTCATTTAAAATAAATATTTGTAAATCATTTTGAGGAGTAGCCAATTGCAATTTTTTTATTAAAGCCCTGGCTTCTTTTTCACTCTCCACCACAAAATTTTTTAAATGGTGGCTCATTCTTTTCACCATTTCGGGTAAAAAATCATTTTGGCTGTCTTTTGCCAAAAAATTGGGAATTAAGTATAATTTTCCGTACTTCATTTTTATGCTATTTTGTTAAATGCCTGATATTATTACAAGTGCGAAAATAAATAACATTTGACTTATATAGTCATAGCGCTTATTTTTGCCACTCTTTAAAAAAACCGTATGGCAATATTAACTAAAATTAGAAACAGAAGTGGCATAGCAATAGGATTTGTTGGATTAGCCTTAGTATTATTCCTTGTTTCCGATGCTTTAAGCAGTGGAAATAGCATTTTTAATTCAAATGCAAACAATGTAGGACAAATAGATGGCGATGCAATATCGTACAAACAATTTGAAGCTGAAGTTGCTAAACAAGAAGCACAGTATTTAGAACGTAGTCAAGGACAACCGCTTGATGACAACACAAGACAACAAGTGAGAGAACAGGCTTGGAATGTATTGGTTCAAGAAGGATTAATGAGTAAAGAATATGCCGATTTAGGAATTACTTTAACAAACGAAGAATTAACAGATTTATTTGTAGGTGATAACATTCATCCACAAGTTAAACAATCGTTTACTGATCCTAAGACTGGATATTTTGATAAAAGTGTGGTTATTCAAAACTTAAAACAAATCAATGAAAAAGGTGATGAGAAAACTAAAAAGCAATTACGCACTTTTGAAGATTTTTTATTACAAGATGGTTTAAACAAAAAATACAGTTCTTTAGTTAAAAAAGGTGTTTATACTACAAACTTAGATGCTAAAAAATTATATGAAGGAAGATCAAGAACTGCAGAAATGAATTTTGTAGTGATGCCTTTTTCTACAGTTGCTGATTCAGCAGTTAAAGTAGAAGAATCTGATTTGAAATCATATTTCAATAAAAATCAAAACAAATATAAGTCGAAAGAAAACAGTCGTAAAATTGATTTTATCGTTTATAACTTTGCACCAAGTAGTGAAGATACAACTGAAATGATGAAATGGGTTGCTGACCAAATGAGTTTATTTGCACAAGCAAAAAATGATACACAATATGTAGATCAAAACAGCGAAGTAAAATTTGATGCAAAACCTCGTTCTCGCAAAGATTATCCTGAAGATGTAGTTGGAAGAT
This sequence comes from uncultured Bacteroidota bacterium, assembly GCA_903901345.1. GTDB lineage: Bacteria > Bacteroidota > Bacteroidia > UKL13-3 > UKL13-3 > JAAFJM01. The sequence goes on from CAIUQQ010000169.1 coordinate 9,277, forward strand.
TATTTTCTGATTCAATTGGAAGTATTGTAGGACCAATATTTAAAGATAACAAATACCAAATATATAAAGTTAGCGGTGTGAAAAATGATACTACCGTATTTATGCGTGCTAGTCATATATTATTTAAAGTAGAAGGAACAACAGCATTAGATACTGCAAATAGTAAAATTAAGGCAGAAGAAATTTTAGCTCAAATTAAAAAAGGTGGTGATTTTGCAATGATGGCTGCACAATACGGAACTGATGGAACAAAAGACAAAGGAGGCGATTTAGGTTGGTTCCAAGATGGTCAAATGGTTCCTGAATTCAATAAATTTTGCAAAGCAGGAAACAAAGGTGATGTTGGAATTGTAAAAACGCAATTTGGATGGCATATTGTTAAAATTACTGAAAACAAATCGAGCAAGTTAGTAACTGCAGGATTAGTAGAACGTACTTTTAAAGCAAGCGATAAAACGGTAGGATTTGCATTTAACGAAGCTAGTCAATTTGCTGCGTCAAGCCGCAATGTTTCTGACTTTGAAGCAAATGCTAAAACTAAAAAATTAGAAATTAAAACAGCAGAAATGATTAGAGAAAACGATAACTTTTTACCTGGTTATTCTGATGCTCGTGAAGCTGTAAGATGGGCTTTTAACGCTAAAGTTGGCGATATAAGTGAAGTAGTTACTGTTGGAGACAAACACATGATTGTAGCGTTGAAAGATATTCGTGAAAAAGGAAAATCAAGTTTTGAAGAAGCAAGAGGTAAAGCCGAAAATGATTATAGAAAAGAGAAAAAAGCGGAACAGTTATTAGCTAAAATGAAAGAAGCTGTAGACGGTGGAGCTGTAACTTTAGATGCATTAAGCAAAAAATTAAACTTAACAGTAACTCCAGTTGGAAGCCAAAATTTTGAAAACACAGGAATTGCATACGTTGGTCAAGATAATTCATTTGTTGGTGCGGTTTTAGGTACTACTCCAAATAAATTTGTTTCTTCATTTAAAGGTGATGGTGGTGTATATGCTTTCCAAGTAAATAAATTTACTGAAGCTCCAGCAATTAC
>CAIUQQ010000170.1 GCA_903901345.1 uncultured Bacteroidota bacterium
ACACCGCATCCTTGGACAGAATTCCAAACCATGAATTTTAATTCGGTAAATGGAATTGAATTAAATTTCAGTTCATTGTTTGATATTACAAAGTTATTAAGCCTAGACTCTTTAATAATAAATAAAGCAACACGAGAAAGACAATTTAGTGGCATTGATTCTCTTGACTTGAAGCAAAGTTTAGATTCTAAAAAATTCAACATTAATAATAATGGAATTCAAATAATCTATATATATCAGAATTATCCCATAGACGTTTTATTGACTTACGAGGAACTTAGACCATTTATCATCAGACAAGGACCTTTGAATAAAATTTATGTAACTAAAAAGTGACAGAAAAAAGTAACTAATGGTAAAAGCACATTTGCAAAAGACGGGGTTCCGAGTTCTAGAGACAGCTATGTGCTTCGTAATCCACAACTTCGACAAACCTAAAAACTTTTTTTTGAATATCTTTAAATGACTCAACCAACCCACCCAAACCCATGCAAATACAAACACTCCAACAACTTTACAATTTTGAAATTGAAAACTTAGCGAAAGAAATCAATTCATATTCTAAAAGTGAAAACCTTAGGATTACGAAAGAAAATATTAGCAATTCAGGTGGTAATTTAGCTTTACATATTATTGGAAATTTGAACCATTTTATTGGTGCTACTTTGCTACAAACAAATTATGTTAGAAACAGAGAAGCTGAGTTTGCTAATAAAAATATAAGCAAGGAAATTTTATTAGTACAATTGAAAAATGCACAGGAAATAGTGAACCAAGCTTTTGAGAAAATGACTGGAGAAGATTTGTTAAAAACATATCCTTACGATTTTATGGGAAGCAACACTACAGGATTTTATATTACTCGTTTTCTTTGCCATTTAAGTTATCATTTAGGGCAAATCAATTACCACAGAAGGTTGCTGGATAAATAAATTTTTTTAGTCTTGGTTCTCGTCCGATAGCTATCGGACTTCGCTCGAACTGACTGCATTGAATGTCATTTCGAGCGAAGTCGAGAAAGTATAAATGCTTTTTCAGCTAGAGGCTTATCAATAATTTCATTCGAAAGATACAGTCGAATGTGGAGAATCTTCCATATCATAAATCACAATTCACAATTCACAAATCTATCGATACAAACCTTTTTCTTCAATAAATTCTCTGACTAATTTTGGAACTAAGTACTTAATTGATTTCCCTGCTTGCAAGGTTTCGCGAACATAAGTAGAGGAAATATTTAACAATGGAACTTCAAATATTTTGATGTTTTTATGGTTAGCCAACAATGGATTTTCATGAAATCCAACCCTCCTGTAAACGAACAATTGATAGTTGTTCAAAATGGTTTCATAATCTTTCCATAAATGGAAACTTTGCAAATTATCACCACCAATAATTGGTATAAATTTATGTTCAGGATATTTTTCAGAAAGCGTAGTTAATGTTAAAGTAGTATAACTTGGCTTAGGTAACGTAAATTCAATATCACAAACTTCAAATCTTTCATCATCGGCAATGGCCAATTTTATCATTTGCAAACGAAGGTTTTCGTCTAACAAATCATCGTTTATTTTAAAAGGATTTTGCGGACTCACTACAAACCAAATTTTATCAATTTCGGTGTATTCCACCATATAATTTGCTATGAGCAAATGGCCAGTGTGAATAGGATTAAACGATCCAAAAAGTAAACCAATATTCATTTATTTTGCTATAAAATCAGTTACTAATTGTTCCGCTTTAGCCAATGCTTCTGCTAAGTTTTCATTGATCAAAACTGTTTCAAATTTATTTTCATAAGCCAATTCTAACACCGCTTTTCCAATTCTTACTTGTAGCGTTTCTTCTGTTTCAGTCGATCTATCTTTTAAACGTTCTGCCAATGCTTCAATGCTTGGAGGTTTTACAAAAATGGCCAATGCCTTATCTTTAAAATATTTTTTCAAATTTAAACCACCCACCACATCTACGTCAAAAATTACAACTTTTCCTTCGCTCCAAATTCTATCTATTTCCGATTTTAAAGTTCCATAAAAGTTTCCACCATAAACTTCTTCATATTCCAAGAATTCACCATGTACCAATTTGCTTTTAAAGTCTTCATGACTTAAAAAATAATAGTCTTTTCCATTTACTTCATTGGCTCTTTGCGCGCGCGTACATGCCGAAACCGAAAAAGCCAATTGCTTATTAACACTTAACAAATGCTTTACAATGGTGGTTTTTCCGCTTCCACTTGGCGCACAAAATATAATTACTTTATTCATTTATTCTTTTTTATCTCCCGCAGAGAGCGCTGATTAACGCAGATGTTGCAGGTTGTTTTAAGTTATTGTTTTGTAAAGCAAATCAAACAGTTTCTCTGCGAAATTCTGCGAAATCTGCGGGAAATATAAACTTAACAAATATTGTTAATTTGTTCCTTTATTTTCTCCAATTCGTCTTTCATTTCCACTACCAAACGTTGCATATTACTATCATTGCTTTTGCTGCCAATGGTATTAATTTCTCTACCAATTTCTTGTGCTATAAAACCTAATTTTTTACCATTGGTTTCTTGTTGCAATGTTTGTAAAAAATATTGACAATGTTCGCTCAATCTCGATTTTTCTTCATTGATATCTAACTTTTCGATATAATAAATCAACTCTTGTTCAAACCTGTTTTTGTCAATTAAATCAGTTTGTAAGCTGCTTAATTCTTTGGCAATTTTATTTCTAATAAATTCAACTCTAGCGGTTTCAAAGGGTGTTAAAGCTTTCAGTTTAGAATGAATACTATTGCACAAAGCACTTAATTCTACACATAAATTTTCTCCTTCACGCACCCTAAAATTATTGAACTCAACCAAAGCATTATTTACAGTATTGACTATAATTTTCCAATCTTCTTCATTGGTTCCTTCTTCTTCTTTACTTTGAATGATTCCTGGAAAATCAAAAACAGATTTGAATAAATGTTGACTTTCCATACCTGTTTGCGTTGCAATTTTATTGATTTCTTGTAAATAAAATTGAGCTACATCTTGGTTAATTGGTAACAGTTGAGCAGCAGCATTTTTTTGAGAAATATTGATATTGATGCTAATACTTCCACGTTCTAATTTCTTTGATAAATCATTGCGAAGCTCCAATTCTTTATTTTGCAAATTGCGAGGCATGCGAATATTGATGTCTAAAAACTTGCCGTTTAAAGCTTTGATTTCAACTTTGCAGTTAAAAGTTTCGGTTTCAGTTTCAGCTTGGCCAAAACCTGTCATTGATTTTATCATAATTTTAAAAAAGAAAGCGAAAGTAGGTCAAATTTGTGAATTATGATTTATGATTTGTGAAGTCCACCATAAGTATTCAATTCATTGGCTTCAAGACAAAAATCAAAAATCAGCAATCAAAAATCAAAACTTACTTAATCTTTCAATCTTGTAATCTTTCAATTTCGATTATATTTGCCTCAATGAAATCAATTTTATTAGTAGCAGCCGGAGGTGCAATGGGTGCAGTTTTGCGCTATTTGTTTTCGGTTTTGTTAAAAGATTATACCCAAATAAATTTTCCAATCAATACATTTTTGGTGAATGCCATTGGGTGCTTTGCAATTGGTTTATGTTATGCTTTGTTTATGACTAATAATAATTTTGATAGCATCAAATTATTACTAATTATTGGTGTTTTAGGCGGATTTACCACATATTCTGCTTTTGCTTTTGAAACAGTTTTGATGTTTAAACAACAATTATTCAAACAAGCTTTTACTTATATTTTATTGAGCAATATTACTTGTATTGCATTTGCTTACTTAGGATTTTCGGTTAAAAATTAATGGAAGGAATTGTTGTAAAATCAACGGGAAGTTGGTACGAAGTAATGAAACCAAGTGGCGAAATAATCAACTGCCGTTTAAAAGGAAAGTTTAGGTTGCAAGGTTTAAAACATACCAATCCGGTTACCGTTGGTGATAAAATAAATTACGAAATGGAACCCAATAGCGAAAATGGAGTCATTTTTTCTATTGAACCACGTAAAAATTATATCATTCGTAAGTCAAGTAATCTTTCCAAACAAACACATATTATTGCGAGTAATATTGATCAAGCCATATTAATGGTAACCATTGCTTTTCCTACTACTTCGCTTGGTTTTATCGACAGATTTTTGGTTACTGCTGAAGCTTATCATATTCCAACTACCATTATATTTAATAAAGTAGATTTATGTACCAATGGATTGGAAGATGTGCTACAAGAAACCATTGATTTATACCATAAAAAAGTAGGTTATGCTTATTTAAAAACATCGGTGAATGATAAAATTGGTTTGGATGAAGTGAAAGAATTATTGCAAAACAAAACCACTTTAGTAGCCGGACATTCAGGAGTTGGCAAATCTTCGCTGTTAAATGCCATTGAACCCAATTTGAATTTGAGAACAGGTATTATTTCCAAAACAAGTTTTAACGGTCAGCATACTACCACTTTTGCGCAAATGCATCCTTTAAGTTTTGGCGGATTTATTATTGATACGCCTGGAATTAGAGAATTTGGTGTGGTAGATTTAAACAATGCTGAACTATCGCATTATTTCAAAGAAATGAAACCTTTTATTGGTAAATGTAAATTCAATAATTGCCAGCATATTCACGAGCCTCAATGCGCAGTTTTGGAAGCTTTAGAAGTCGGACAAATCCCAGCCGAACGTTACCAAAGTTATTTGAGTATTATGGCTAATGAAGATGTGTTTAATTAGATAGTTTTTTAAAATGACTTTTGAAGAATATTTTATCATTTTGAACCAACTAATTAAAGTTGAAAATATTCAAAGCACATCATTTTCTGAAAATTTGATAATGCTTTTAAAAGCATTCATTGATAACAATAGTCCTAGTCCAAATTTTGAATTTAAGAAAACGTGCGGGCTGTCAAATTCCCCTCTAAAAGAGGGGTGGTCGCAGACCGGGGAGTTAAAAAAGCCATATAGGACAATTGCAATTAATGATAATATTTTATTGCAAAATCCAATTACGGAACTACCGTATAACCCCAATTTAAAAGGTAAAGCAAAACAATTGCGGCAAGCAAGAAATTTATCAGAAGTATTGTTTTGGAAACAAGTTAATAAGGGAGGTTTTCATAATATTGATTTTGATAGACAAAGAGTTATTGGGGATTATATAGTGGATTTTTATGTTAAACGATTCGGATTGGTTATTGAAATTGATGGAGCTAGCCACGATTATAAAGTTGAATATGATCAAGAAAGAGAGGAGTTTTTAAAGCAATTAGGTTTAAAAGTGTATCGAATAAAAGTATTGGATATTTTTAAGCGGTTAACTGATGTAATGTTAGAATTAGAATTTTTTTTCATTGAAAATTATAGCAATCAATATATCGGAAATATTTTGATTTTACCACCCCGGTCTGAGACCACCCCTCCTTCGGAAGGGAATTTTGTTCCCGAACAATTTTCGGAATTTACTCCAAATGAGATATACAATTATAAAATTGATACTTTCAGCCCAATAAATTATTGGTTTGAAATAAATAAAAAAACATGTTTAACTCAAATTGATTTTTTGTATTTTCAAAAAATCATTATTGTAATTCAAGAAACCTATAAAACACTTAATAATTCCCCATGCGCGCAATTATCCAACGAGTAACACAAGCACAAGTTCAAATTGATGAAAAATTATTTTCGGAAATTGGAAATGGATTATTGGTTTTATTAGGAATTGAAGATGCTGATTCCGAAGAAGACATCAATTGGTTGGCTCAAAAAATAGTGAATCTTCGCGTGTTTAACGATGAAAATGGTGTAATGAATATTTCACTTATTGATGCCAATTTCGATATTTTATTAGTGAGTCAATTTACCCTTTTTGCATCTACAAAAAAAGGAAACCGACCTTCATATATCAAAGCAAGCAGACCAGAATTTGCCATTCCTTTGTACGAAAAAATGATTGCAAAATTGGAAGAAATTTTAGGCAAAAAAATAGCCACAGGAACATTTGGTGCCGATATGCAAATCAGCTTAACCAATAATGGTCCTGTGACAATTATGATTGATAGTAAGTTGAAGGAATAGTTTTATTTTATAGACCATAGACCATTGTCCATGGTCTATGGTCCATCGTCTATTAGCTATTAACTAACTGCAACAAACTTTCGAACATAATACGTCCGTCAGTGTTGTAAATATCAGCATCTACCGCGCGTTCTGGGTGAGGCATCATGCCAAATACGTTTCGGTTTTTGTTGCATATTCCGGCAATATTATCCAAAGCACCATTAGGGTTTGTTTCAACTGAAACATTTCCATTTTCATCACAGTACCTGAATAAAATTTGATCGTTTGCTTTCAAATCTTTTAGTAATTCATCATTGCAATAAAATCTTCCTTCACCATGTGCAATAGGAATTTTTAAAGCTTTTCCCACTTCATTTAAACTGGTAATTTTACTGTTATTGGTTTCGGTTTTTATAAAAACATTTTTGCAATTAAACTTTTGATGGTCGTTATGCAATAATGCGCCTGGCAATAAACCGCTTTCGCATAATATTTGAAAACCATTACAAACTCCCCAAACCAATCCGCCATTATTGGCAAATTCAATTACACTTTGCATAATTGGCGAAAAGCGAGCAATAGCACCGCTGCGCAAATAATCGCCATAGCTAAAACCACCTGGTAAAAATACCAAATCTACATTTTGTAAATCAGTATCTTTATGCCAAAGTTCTACTACTTCTTGTCCAAACATGTTTTGAAATGCCCAAACTGCGTCTTTATCGCAATTACTTCCTGGAAAAATTAATACTCCTATTTTCATATATTTTGCTTTTGGCTGCTGGCTCCTAGCCTTTGACCGTTTGTTTAATTGTTTTGTTGTGCGGGATCGTCATCCTGATTCCGCCAAAGCGGAAGAAGGAACTTTATTAAACCTTGTAAAGATTCTTCGTCCCTCAGCATGACGTTCATGCTTTATTTTTTAAAATGCTTTCCAACCTTGAGCTTTTAACGCATGTTTTTGTCCACCTTTACTAATCATATGCAAGCCTTCTTCAGCTTTAGTAACATGACCAATTACGGTGAAATCCGGATGGTTTTCTAATTTATTATAATCACTTTGTTTAATGGTAAATAACAATTCATAATCTTCGCCACCGCTTAAGGCTGTTAAAGTTGGATCTAAATCTAACTCGCGCGCCATATTATATGTGGTAGCATCAATCGGAATTTTGTCTTCGTAAATGGTAACACCAACCTTTGATTGCTCTGCAATATGAAACAATTCCGATGCTAAGCCATCACTCACATCAATCATGGAAGTTGGTTTGATATCCATTGCCTTAAAAAACGCTATGATGTCTTTTCTGGCTTCTGGCTTTAACTGACGTTCTAAAATATAATCATGTCCTGCCAAGTCTGGTTGCATTTGCGGATTATCAATAAACACACGTTTTTCACGCTCTAACAATTGATAGCCAGCATATGCTCCACCCAAATCGCCACTCACACAAATCAAATCAAACTCTTGTGCACCATTTCTATAAACTACTTCATTTTCGTTGGCTTCGCCAATAGCGGTAATACTAATAATTAAACCTTGTTTACTAGCGGTTGTATCGCCACCCACTAAATCAATTTTATATTTTTCGCAGGCTAATTCAATGCCTTCATATATTTCGGCAATGGCTTCCACGCTGAATTTACTGCTCATTCCAACCGAAACAGTAATTTGTTTTGGAGTTCCGTTCATGGCATAAATATCACTTGCGTTTACGCTTACTGCTTTGTAGCCCAAATGTTTTAAAGGAAAATAACTCAAATCAAAATGAACGCCTTCCAATAATAAATCGGTAGAAACTAATGTAACTTTACCCGCTGTTGGATTTAAAACAGCAGCATCATCACCAACACCTTTGATGGTATTGTTTTTTAATTCAATGTTTTGAGTTAATTGTTTGATTAAGCCAAACTCGCCAATTTCTTCTAGTTTTGTGGTTTCAGGTTCATTGAACATGGGCGCAAATTACAAAATAATAGAGAAGAGAGGAAGTGTATTTTTAAATTTTTTTTATTGTTGAAAACAAATAAAATCCTATGCTAAATTTGCTGTTATAAAAACAAGTATGAAATTAATAATAATTGGTTCGGGAATAGCAGGATTAGCTAGTGCGGTTCGTTTACAAGCCATGGGTTTTGATGTTACCGTTTTAGAAGCCTACAATTATTTTGGTGGAAAATTAACTGAATTTAATCAAAATGGTTTTAGGTTCGATGCAGGCCCATCTTTATTTACATTGCCTCAATTGGTTTTAGATTTGTTCGATATTGCAAAGCAAAACAAGGATAAATTTGAATTCCAACAATTAGAAAAATCATGTAATTATTTTTATGAAGATGGTACCCGATTTACCTCATTTCATAACACCCGAAAAATGACTTCCGAGTTACATGAAAAACTTGGAATGACTGATGTAAAGCCATTTTTTAGTTATTTGCAAACAGCTGAATTTAGGTATAAAACCACCGTGCCTATTTTTATTGAAAGTAGTTTACATAAATTAAAAAACTTTTTGAATTTAGCTACGCTCAAAGGAATTTTAAATATTTCAAAACTCAATTTGTTCAATAGCATGAACCATGAAAACGAGCAAATTTTTACCGATAAAAGATTGGTTCAATATTTTAACCGATTTGCTACTTATAATGGTAGCAATCCATACCAATCGCCAGCATTGCTGAATATGATTCCACATTTGGAAAGTAATATTGGTACTTTTTTTCCTAAAAATGGCATGCACCAAATCAGCGAAAGTATTTACCAATTGGCTGTTGATTTAGGGGTAGATTTTGAGTTCAATAAAAAGGTTTCTGAAATAGTTTTGGATGAAAATAATAAACAAATTAAAGGTGTAAAAGTAGGGGAGCTGTTTTATAAAGCTGATGTGGTCGTTTCAAACATGGATATTTACCCAACTTATAAAAAATTATTGCCAAACATACTTCATCCTGAAAATATTTTAAAACAAGAAAAGTCGTCATCGGCATTGATTTTTTATTGGGGAATAAACAAAAAATTTACAGAATTAGATTTACATAATATTTTTTTTACTGAAAATTATGAAGCAGAATTCAAGCATATTTTTGAGAAAAAAACCATATATATTGACCCAACAATTTATATAAACATTACATCAAAATATAAAACTGACGATGCTCCAGAAGGCTGTGAAAACTGGTTTGTTATGATAAATACACCCAATAATCAAGGGCAAAATTGGGATGAATTAATTATTGAATCTCGAAAAAATATCATTGATAAATTAACCAGGATTTTGAAGGTAAATATTTCCGAACTGATAATTAGTGAATCCATTTTAGATCCAAGAAGTATTGAATCTAAAACCAGCAGTCATTTGGGAGCCTTATATGGAAATGCAAGTAATAATAGGTATGCGGCATTTTTAAGACATAAAAATTTTAGTTCTAACATAAAAGGGTTGTACTTTTGTGGCGGCTCAGTTCATCCTGGTGGAGGAATTCCATTGTGTTTGAATTCGGCTAAAATTGTTGGAAATTTGATAAAGGAGGATTATGGAATTTAAACATTCAATAAAAAAATAACCACATAGACACAGAAAACATAGCATTGCTCGTCATTGCGATGTGTAGTTTTTTATAACAACATAAAATGATGTAAAACTATGTGTCCTTGTATAAAAAACAAAACTTGAACCACATAGGCACATAGTAAACATAGCCTATAAACTATGTAATCTATGTATCTATGTGGTTTTTATTTCACTAACAATTAGTTGTTAAAGTTAAAACATAAATTAATACATGAAAAAAGAAAATATTGCCATAATTATATTAATTATTTTATACGCTGTTGGACTAATTGGCTCAACTGTTTTCAGAATTGATTTAATAAAACTAACACCTATCAATTTGATGATAAGTGCGGCCATTTTGTTTTATTTCCACCAACCTAAAAATGCAATGTTTTGGATTTGGACATTAGGTGTTTTTCAAGCAGGTTATATATTAGAATTATTGGGTGTTACCACGGGAAGAATTTTTGGGCAATATTTTTATGGCAATAACCTAGGTTTTAAAATAGCCGATGTGCCTGTAATTATTGGACTAAACTGGGTTATGCTTTGTTATGTTTCTATGCATATTTGCAAAATTGTTTTAAATAAAATTGTTCCAAACAAAAATGTACATATGATGACAAAAGCAGCTTTAGGCGCTTTATTCATGCTCATTATTGATATTTTTATTGAAAACATTGCACCTCAATTAGATTTTTGGTATTGGAAAAACAATGTTGTGCCCATTCAAAATTATACAGCTTGGTATATTTTTTCTTTTGCATTTATATTTATATATCATCAGTTGGATTTACCTTTAACCAATAAAATAGCACCTTGGCTTTATGGTTTGCAATTGGCTTTTTTTGTTGGTTTGAATTGGTTGTATTAATTAGCAAAAACTTTTTTCCTTTTATCTGTTTATAATTGCAAAGCTTTTTAAAAATATATGTTATTTAATTTTTCAGTGGTATTTGTTACATTTTGGTTCATGGAGTTCATGGCTTGGTTTACGCATAAATTTGTAATGCATGGCTTATTATGGTATTTGCATAAAGATCATCACCAAGTAGAACCAGGTTTTTTTGAAAAAAACGATTCATTTTTTTTAATTTTTGCCATTCCAAGTGCTTATTGTTATGTAACAGGATTAATGTATCACGATTTTAGATTATATATTGGAATTGGAATTTCGTTATATGGTTTTGCTTATTTTATCATTCATGAAATCATTATTCATCAACGTTTTAAACTATGGAGCAGGTTGGATAATAGGTATGTAAAAGCCATTCGCAGAGCGCATAAAATCCATCATAAATATTTAGGAAAAGAAGATGGCGAAAACTTTGGAATGTTAATAGTACCTTTAAAATATTGGAAAAACCCAAATTCAACTAACTAATGAGTTTATATGCCTGGTTAATGTTAGGTTCTATTATTGGACCATTTGCTTTAAGCTTCGATAAAAAAGTAGCGTTTTACAAATGGTTTAAGCCTTTAATTATAGGTATTTTTATCAATGCATTTTCATTTCCGCTGTTATCCTTTTGATTTCATTGATCATGTTGATGAGGCTGTCGGCAATTCTTCCTGCAAAGGGATGAGGGCCAGCTTCTTGTATGCTTGTGTCGGGCATTTTCTCTTCTCCATAGGCAAGGGCAAGTTTTTCAGGTTGTAGTCTGAGGAGGAATGACCATGGTGTTTGCGCAATGCCGGCGTTGGCCCGTGATATCTGTGTTAGCGTCGTGTTCCTTTCGTGCAGGGCTTTGATAAGGCCTTCAGTTTCTTCAGCTTCTTCAGGAGTGGAAAGCATGAGGATATCCAGCGCGGTGATGACCGATCTATCTCTGGCTGCAGACTGTTTCTTCCTAAATCTTGTAGGTTGTTCAACCCGGTTGACCACTCCATTGATAGTTCGGAAGATCCTATTTCCATAGAGTTGTGGGTCGGAGTATGAGACTTTGAACTGAAGTAGATCCCCTATATAGAGTCCGAGGTCGCAGTCTTCCTCTTCAGCTTCTCCTTCCTTGGTATTGGTCTTGCTTCCTCCTTTGTTCCCTTTGCCGTACCCCTTACTCGTGCCCTTCATGCCTTTTTTACCTCCTTGTTTGCCGAGTCCCTTGCTCTGGTCGCCAAGCTCAGGTGGGGCATGAGGTCTGATCCATTTAGCCCATGAATCCTCCGGTATGTTATATAGGGTGATGAGGTATCCACATCCTGTGAGCTTGTATTGGGCGTAAAAGGTTGCAGTTATTTGCTCCTTTATACAAGGGTATTTGTGTGCAACACTAGTGTGCCAAGGGTCTGTTATAGCCTCTGCAACCATTACCGGGACAGCGGTACGGAAAAGATAATATAGATGTGTGGGAGAGGTGTCCATGAGGACCTTGGCAACAAGTTTCTGTATTGCGTTGACCGTGTTCTGGTGCATCTCTGAGTCATGTGGTCGGTCCGAAGTGGCGAAGGCGTCTGCTACTCTGTCCGCTAGCATATTCCTCATGTCTATCTCAGTGCATTCGTGTTTGAAGAAGTTCTCCATGAGTTCTCCGATTGTTCTGGATAGTTCGGCAATGAGTGGGTTGTTCCTTGTTGTCCTCGCTAGGAGCCATCCGAAGTAAGTGAAGACCCAAGTGACTTTGAGCTCGTTGGGCGCTACGTCATATTTGAGGGCCAGTTCAGCAAAGGTGACGTCGTTAAGTGTTTGATTGGTAAGTATTTCCATAAGGTGTGAGTAGTTGTGCTTATTTCTACCCAGCAGTAGGGCGGAGGTGGCTCCTGGGGATTGATCATAGATGGTGATTAACCTTATACCTTGGTTGGCGAGCTCCGTTTTTTGGCGGTCGCATGGATGCCATATACACAGGGCGTCTTGCTCGCAGTGTATCAGTGTAAGGTTCTCCGTTTGGAAATACAGTTGGTTTGGTGGGATGGCAATGGCACCTACAGTGGTAGTTGGGCGTGCCAGTTGGAAGGTCGGCGCCATCATCTGTAATATTCTGTG
>CAIUQQ010000171.1 GCA_903901345.1 uncultured Bacteroidota bacterium
TAATTCTTGGAAAGCTTTTGCCCTTATTTCGTCATTACCTGCAAAGGCATTTTCCTTAGCAAATAAAGATTCATTGACCAATACATTTAAACCCCAACTTTCAAAAATGTTAGTTGCATTTTCAATCATTTCTTTATCTACATGCCTTGCTGTGGCTGCTATGGCAATGGTACTTCCCTTTTTCAAATACATTTTTTCAAAGTTAATTTTTTCAAAAATAGTTTTTTCAAAAGAATTAATTTGAGTTTTGGGTTTAAAATTTGTTTTGGTTTATTACGATTCTAATAAATTAAAGCATTTACATATTATAAATAAATTTAAAAGAATGAATAATTAATAATATAACTAAAAGTCACAATACAAATATATAATTGACATATTATTTTTAGCGTTATAATTTATAATTATATTCGCAGCATGATGTCAAAACACATAATTGCTCCTTCCATTCTTTCGGCCAACTTTGCGCAGCTTGGAAACGATATTGAAATGATTAATAAAAGTGAAGCCGATTGGTTTCACGTAGATATTATGGATGGCGTATTTGTACCCAATATTTCATTTGGTTTTCCAATTATGAAATCGTTACAAAAACTAGCTACCAAAACTTTAGATGTTCATTTAATGATTGTTCAACCTGAACGTTATATCAATGATTTTAAAGATACAGGAGCTAATATTCTTTCAGTTCATTACGAAGCTTGTACACATTTACACAGAACCATTCATGCCATTAAAGAAGCAGGAATGAAGGCTGGTGTGGCTATCAATCCTCATACCCCTATCGATTTATTAAAAGACGTAATTGCTGACATAGATTTAGTATGTATGATGAGTGTGAATCCAGGTTTTGGTGGACAAAAATTCATTGAAAATACCTATCAAAAATGTGATGATTTAAAAAATTTAATTATCCAAAAAAACAGTCATTGCTTAATAGAAATTGATGGTGGTGTAAATGAAATAACCGCTCCAAAATTATTAGCAGCTGGCGCAAATGTATTGGTAGCTGGAAATTATGTTTTTTCATCAAAAAATCCTATTGAAACAATAGCTAGTTTAAAAGCCTTGCAATAAAATTTCAAGAAATAATTGTACTTCAAAAAACTTTTGTAATTTCACCAAATAATATTTTTCAAATAATGAATAAACTTCCTATCATTGGTATAACCATTGGCGATTTAAATTCAATTGCTCCAGAAGTAGTAATAAAAACTTTAAGCGACCCTAGAATTTGCGACTATTGTATTCCTGTTATTTATGCTTCTCCAAAAGTAATTGGCTTTTGGAAAAAGTTAGTGGGCATGCCCGATTTTTTTGTTAATATTATTAGAAATGTAGAACAAGCACACACTAAAAAAGTAAATTTGGTTACTTGTTGGGAAGAAGAAGTTGAAATAAAAATTGGTGAGGCCAATGAAAATGGGGGCAAGTATGCTTTTAAAAGTTTAGAAATTGCAACACGTGATTTAAAAGACGGAAAAATTGATGGATTAGTAACTGCCCCATTGAATAAAAATTTAGTAAATAGTGAACTGCTTCCATTTAAAGGACATACAGAATTCTTAGCACATGAATTAAATAGTCATAATTATTTGATGTTTTTAATAAGTGAAAACCTAAAAATTGGTTTAGTAACTGGTCATGTTCCTATTAAAGAAGTAGCAGCAAAATTGACTACTGAAAATATTTTAAAGAAAATAAAAACAATGAATGAGTCGTTGAAAAACGATTTCAATTGTCCTAAACCCAAAATAGCAGTGTTAGGTTTAAATCCACATGCTGGTGATAATGGTTTAATTGGAAATGAAGAAAAAACAATCATAATTCCAGCAGTTACCGCAGCACAATCAGAAGGAATTAACGCTTTTGGTCCTTATCCATCAGATGGATTTTTTGGCTCAAAACAATATGAAAAATTTGATGGGGTTTTAGCTATGTATCATGATCAGGGTTTGATTCCTTTTAAATCGTTTGCCTTTTCTGATGGTGTAAATTACACTGCCGGACTTAAAATGGTAAGAACATCGCCCGACCATGGAACTGCATACGACATTGCTGGTAAAAACAAAGCTGATGAGAGTAGCATGAGAAATGCACTATACTTAGCATTAGATATTATTGCCAGAAGAACTGATAATGCAATTTTGAAAGCAAATCCGTTAGCTTTCCAACAGTTTAAACGTGAGCGATTTAGAATGGATTTTTAAATATTTTAAAACAATATTACATGATAACAGTTATTTTATAAAAAGAATAAATTGTTCATATTGCAAAACTTTTAAATAAACTAATGGCAAAAATAAAATTTGATAATAAAAATCCTGAATTCTTCAATGTATTAAAGGATAGAGTTCAAGAATATTTTGAAACGAAAAATATTAAACAAACTGGAAATTATAAGTTGTTTACTAAAACAGCAATCTTATTTTCTATACTAATAGCTTGTTATACAATTTTGGTGTTTTTTACACCAGAATCTAATTTACTTAGCATTGCTATTTGTATACTTTTAGGAATCAATTTCTCCTCAATAGGCTTTAACATTATGCACGATGGTGCACATGGCAGTTATTCTACTAAAAAATGGGTAAATGAAATAATGAGTTTATCACTAAATGTTTTGGGCGGAAGTAGTTATATGTGGAAATTAAAACACAATATTAACCACCATTCATATACCAATATTGAAGGCATGGATGACGATATAGACATCAAACCTTTTATTAGAGTTCATCCTGAACAAGATGGAAAATGGTTTCATCGTTTTCAACATATTTATAGTTTTTTATTGTATGGCTTAACCTATTTATTTTGGATATACTTTAACGATTTTAAAAAATATTTTGGAGGACAAGTTTCCAAATTTGTTCCTTTACGTAAAATGGATTTAAAAGAACATTTTATATTTTGGACAACTAAAATTGTTTATGTCTTTTTATTTTTATTATTGCCTTTTTATTTTGCTGGAGTTATAAAAACTTTAGTTGGTTATTCTATAGTAGTATTTGTAACTGGATTGGTAATAGCCATTGTATTCCAATTGGCTCATATTGTAGAAGACATGCCATTTATTGATACCAACGGAACATCTCATAAAATTGAAACTGAATGGGCAATTCACCAAATTCATACTACTGCAGATTTTGCTACCAAAAGCAAAAGCATGACTTGGTTCATGGGTGGTTTAAACTTTCAAGTTGAACATCATTTGTTTCCAAAAATTAGTCATGTTCATTATCCTCAAATTCATAAAATAGTAAAACAAGCTTGCAAAGAATTTGATGTAAAATATCGTGAGTTCCCAACGGTAATTAGTGCAGTTCAATCACACTTGCTTCATTTGAAAGCAATGGGAACAGCTTAGTTCAAATTGCAATTATAACTTTTTATAATTCAAAAGCCACTAGCATAAACTAGTGGCTTTTTGGTTTTTAAGACAAGGCCATTTCATTTAAAACAAAGCTCTTTTGCAAACAATAATCTGTCAAATTTTGCTTAAAAAAATTTGAACTAATTTACATATTTGTTGGACACTAATAAATAGAAATACAGAATAATGAATAGATATTTTATAATTCAAAACTGCGAAAAATCTAAAATATTAAGGTTTTAGAAACTAATTTTAGTGATGCTTCTTATTCTTTCATCATGTTCTGAAATAAAAAAAAACTCAAATGAAACCAAGAATATTTCAGATTTTTACTTAAGAAAAATTGATAGTTTAGAAACTATCATTTTATATAATGAAGTCAATTTAGAACGCTATTATAAAATTGACAGTTTAAAAAATAGAGCTCTCAAATTTGGGGATACTAGCGCCTATTATAAGCTATCTGGATTTTATTTGTTTAATATAGATAAACCTGAAAACTTGTTTATGATATCGTACCAAATGGCTACAAAATATCATTATAGTAAGGCGTATTTTGATATATTCTTTATTTTATATTCAAATAAAGGAAGAAAAGTACTAGATACTTGTTCCTATAATATGGCAATGTTTTATTTGTTATTGGCTTATGAAAACGAATATTATGAATCTATGCATTTTGTGAAGGAAATTTTTGGAAATAATAATATCCCCAATTCTAGCAGTTATAAAAAAACCTTTTGTTATTGATAAAATTTTGAAATCAAATAGTGTGAATTTTAAAAGCCATTAAATGCTAAGCAAAATTTGTAGCATTAATTTGGGGAAATAGAATCTCTCAAGGCTAATATAATCAAATTATTTGATAAAATATTGAGTTTAATATTTTATCAAATAATTTGAATTCATGACTTGAATTTAATCAAAATATTGAATTATATATTTTTGCATAAAAAAACCAATTCTGAAACAGAATTGGTTTTTAAATACAAGTTTAAATATATTGTAAATTATAAAGTTCCAGCTACCGCTTTTTGAACCAAATCAGCAGCTTCTTTTAATACAATTGCAGAGTATACTTTCAATCCACTTTCATCTATCAATAGTTTAGCAGCTTCGGCATTTGTACCTTGTAAACGAACAATAATTGGAACGGGAATATTACCAATCGATTTATAAGCATCCACAACACCTTGAGCAACTCTATCGCAACGAACAATTCCACCAAAAATATTGATCAAAATTGCTTTTACGTTTGGATCTTTTAAAATAATACGGAAGCCTGCTTCTACAGTTGTAGCATTAGCACTTCCACCTACATCTAAAAAATTTGCAGGATCGCCACCACTTAATTTAATAATATCCATTGTAGCCATTGCCAATCCGGCACCATTAACCATACAACCAACGTTTCCATCTAGTTTCACATAGTTCAAATCATGTTTTTTAGCTTCTACTTCAGTTGGATCTTCTTCTGCTGTATCGCGCATTGCTGCATAATCAGCGTGACGATATAATGCATTATCATCAATATCTACTTTTCCATCTACCGCTATAATTTTGTTATCGCTAGTTTTTAAAACTGGATTTATTTCGAACATAGCAGCATCAGAATTTGAATAAGCTTTATATAAAGCAGTTACAAATTTTACCATTTGCTTAAATGCCTCCCCTTCGCAACCTAATGTAAACGCAATTTTACGAGCTTGAAAAGCTTGTAAACCTACTTTAGGGTCAATGGTTTCCTTATGAATTAAATGAGGAGTATGTTCAGCAACATGTTCAATGTCCATTCCACCTTCGGTGCTATAAACAATAATGTTTTTACTTTGACCTCTATCTAACATTACACTCATGTAATATTCTTTAGGTTCGCTATCGCCAGGATAATAAACATCTTGAGCAACTAAAACTTTACTTACCAATTTACCTTTTGGCCCAGTTTGAATAGTAACTAAAGTACCTCCAATTAAATTACTAGTAATTTCTTTGGCTTTATCCGCATTTTTTGCAACAGCAACTCCACGTTGTTCTTTACCAATAATGCTTCCTTTACCACGTCCGCCAGCATGTATTTGCGCTTTTACAACTACATAATCGCTTCCGTATTGTTCTTTTAATTTAAGTGCAGCTGTATAAGCTTCATCTGCAGTTTCAGCAACTATGCCTTCTTGCACAGCAACTCCAAACGATTTTAAAATTTGTTTGGCTTGGTATTCGTGTATGTTCATTTTATTTTAAATGATGATTGTTTATTGGGCACGAAAATAGCAGATATACTCAATTACACAATTAAAATATTTAGCATATTTTGTGTTAAATATTAGGTTTTATAAAAAACAAAAAAGCCATTCATTTCAAAAAACGAATGGCTTTTTTGTATATATCTTAAAATATTGAAAGAAAACAATACTTTAAATTTAACTTATTTACTATCTAATAGCACCTTGGAATAATGGGTTACTAAACATTTTAGCAAATTCCATATCACTTTTAGCCATGTTTCTTACTTCACTGTTAGCACCAATTGCTTTAATTAAGTTAGCAGCTACATCGTCAGCATTATTAGAACGAGCAGCAGCAACTGCTCTTAAATAATAATGATTCCATTTTAATTCATCAGGATTTAAACCGTCAATTGTAGCTTTACAACCAGCAGAATTTCCATTTAACAAAAGTGCTAAAGCTGTATTGAAATCATTTATTTTACTATTGTTAAACGATGATACTGCCTCAGCATAATTACCATTTTTAACAGCTAATAAACCTAAATTGTAACTTACGTCAGCACCTTTAGTTCCAGCCATGTTATAATATTTAATTGCTTCAGCATAGTTTCCTGTTAATTTATAAACTACACCATAATTAGCCAATAAAGTTGGGTTTTCTGGACTTAAAGTTAATGCTTTATCTAAATTAGTTTTTGCAGATGCAAAATCATTTTGTTGAATGTTAGAAACAGCTAAATTATTATAACTTCTCCAATCTTCGCTATTGATAGCATTGTAGGCAGTTAAAACTTCTTGTTTTTTAGTTAAATCAGTAGAAATAATTGCTAAATGAAATAATTCTTTTGGAGATAATTTATCATACATACCATAAAAAGTTAGCAATTCTGCATCAGTTTTCATTGGGCTTGCACCTTTAATTATTAATTCCGATTTACGTAAACTTGGCAAGACGCTAGTCTTTGCTTTTTCCCAAACTTTAGGAAAATTACGTCTTATTAAGCCTTCTCTTTCTTCATCGCTAATTCCTTTGTTTCTTAAAACCTCAAGAATTGCATCTTTTTCTTTAAAATCACTTGAAACAATTGCTTTTTCAAAACCCAACCAATCTTCAGCACTGCTATAACCACGTGTAAAGTTTTCGTCATTTACTTCAGTAAAACCTAATTTTCTCAATTCTTTTTTGAAGAAAGTGAACGTAGATTCTTCTCTACCTTTTGATAAATTTGTATTTCTATCTAATTCACCATCTGGAGATGCATATGCATTAATTGCAATTCCTCTTGCAACAAAGTTTGTATCTGCTTTTAACAAAATTCCTAAAGCTTTTATTTGAGCTTTGTTGCTTAAGTTTTTACCAGCCGAAAAGTTTGGATTAAATTTATCATTATCTAAAGGGAAATAGATATTGATTGATTTGTTTACTAATTCAACTTTGTAATCATCGCTCGTAAAAATTGTTTGATCATTATTATTCAATAATAATGGAGTAACAATAGTACCTTCAGCTAATACACCAACTGTAATAGGAACTTCTTTTCCTAAAGCAGTAAATTTAGGCATTAATTGCGTACGCTTCATACTTGGAGTGTATGCAATTTTTGTACTGTATGAAACTTTTCCACCCATTTTAGTGTCAACAGTTTCATCAGCGTTACCTTTTGCTTTTGTACCTTTTATTGTAGTTTCCTTTAAATTTATTACTGTTCCATCTTCACATTTTAAATATGGAGAAAATGTAACAATTGTTTTTGGATTAATAGATTTAGCAGGAACATTTGCCTTAATAGTAATTTCTACACTGTCACCTTTTAATTCTAATGGATTCGGAGAAACTGTGTAATTGTTTTTTGTAAAGTTGTTTTTTACACTACATGCAGCTATTAAGCTAATGCAAGAAGCAGTAAAAATAACTTGTTTCATATGTCTCATATAATTTTATAGTTTTGTAGCGGCAATTATAATTATTTTCGTTCGAAAAAACCCAATTAAAATATTTATGTATTTAGTTAAAATAAAAGGAGTTGCGAAAATTCCAGATTATTTACAAATAAGAGATGACAACTTTACTCTTGTTTGTTATACCAGAACCGATAGACCTGAAAAGGCTTTAGAGAGATGTGGGCTTGGTTTAAAAATAGAAAAAATAAAAGAATTAATGAACAAAGTTCCATTTGGTCAGGTTACTCCATTTGAATTTTAAATTAAAAAAATCATAAAAAAAATTGTTTAATATGAATAAATCAGTAATTATTAACTTAAAAAACGTGAGTGTTTTTCAACAAAACACTTTAATTCTTTCCAATGTAAATCTAGAAATTTTAGAATCAGAATTTATTTATTTAATTGGACAAACAGGAAGTGGAAAATCAACTTTATTAAAAACTATTTATGCCGAACTTTCCTTAAATAAAGGAGAAGCTAATGTAGCATCGTTTAATTTACACCAACTTAAAGCTAATCAAATTCCATATTTACGCAGGAAAATTGGAATTGTTTTCCAAGATTTTCAATTGCTAACCGATAGAAGTGTTTACGAAAATTTATATTTTGTGCTACAAGCAACAGATTGGAAAAACAAAGCAGAAATGGATACTAGGATAAATGAAGTTTTGGAAATGGTTGGACTTGATACCAAAAGTTTTAAAATGCCTTTTGAATTAAGTGGTGGAGAACAACAACGATTAGTAATTGCTAGGGCATTATTAAATAAACCTGCTGTAATTTTAGCCGATGAACCTACAGGAAATTTAGATCCTGAAACTAGCAACGGAATTATGGAATTATTGCATAAAATTGCTAAAAGCGGAACAGCAATATTAATGGCTACGCACGATTATAGATTGATAACCAAGTTTCCAGGAAGAATTATTAAATGTGAAAAAGGTTCAATTAATGAATTAGCTATGATTGAAGAAAAATTAATGGGAAACTAAGGAATTGGCAGCTGGCAACTTGCTTTCGGATGTTTGTTATTTTAAATTTAAATAAATTACTTTAAATCTAATTAGCTAGAGGCTATTAGCTAAAAACCAAAGCTAAACATGAAATTAAACTATAAAAAATATGGTGATTCTCCAGAAACATTGATAATTATTCATGGCTTTTTGGGTTCACTAGACAATTGGCATACACTAGCAACTGAATTTGGAAAACACTTTTCTGTATATACCATTGACATGCGAAACCATGGGAAATCGCCACATACTGACCACCATAATATTGAATTAATGGTAAATGATTTGGCAGCTTTTATGGACGAACATCAAATAAAATCTGCTACTATTTTGGGTCATAGCATGGGCGGAAAAGTAGCCATGCAATTTGCCTTTGATTTTCCCGATAAAATAGAAAAATTAATAGTTGCAGATATTTCACCAAGACAATATAAACGTGGCCACGATTTAGTTTTTGAAGCATTAAATGCTATAAAATTCGACCAAATTACTAAAAGAAAAGATGCTGAAGATATTCTATTTCATTTGATACCAGATTTTGGAACTCGTCAATTTTTATTAAAAAACCTTACTCAAGCAAGTGATGGCGGTTATGCTTGGCGAGTAAACTTACCAGTTTTAGAAAAAGAATACGATGAAATTACTAAATCCATCATTTATAATGGCGTGTTTTTAAAACCTGCATTATTTTTACGTGGTTCACTTTCAATTTATATTCAAGCAGCTGACGAAATTGAAATTCAGGAACATTTTATTTTAGCTCAAATTTATACCATTGAAGATGCCGGACATTGGCTTCATGCTGAAAAGCCAAAAGAATTTTATGAAAAGGTGTTTTCGTTTTTAAATGAAAACTAAATTTTATTCGGAATTTATCAAAAAAAGAGCATATTTGATTAAAAAGCTTGAAAGTTTATAACCACTTTGCAAAATTGTAAAATTGATTTTTAGCTACTTAAACAAAAAAAAACAAAAAA